>NZ_JAGPYA010000007.1:0-168886 GCF_018070245.1 Micromonospora sp. M61
CAACCAGCCAGCAAAAACTGACCAGTCCGGGGTATAAATCATAATTGGCACTGGCTTTACAAGCACCCTGTTGAGTTCTCAAAGAACAACCACACACCGACCAGAAGCCCCACCTCAGTGGAACCCCGTTTCGGGGCAACCGCTCAAACTTACTTGGTCGAACTTTCGTTGTCAACCTCGTATCCGAGGCGATCAACTTGGTTCGTCCGGATCCACGATGACGCACGCCGTGACCGGCGGTCGTTACTGTCGTGGGAAGCCGCAGACCGGCCGATCGCCGCTTCGCGGCTCTCCGCCCGGCTCCTGCCGGCTTCAAAACTCTACCCGGTCGGCTTCGCGTTCGCAACCCCGTATCCGGAGTGTTCCGCACCGCCCGATCCTCGGTCTCGCTCGGCGTTCCCGCCACGAGCCCGGTGCCCGTTCTCCGCCGGTTTGTCCGGCGTTCCCCGTGCAGAGAGAAAGTTACGCGGACGGCCCGGAGAAGGCAAATCAGGGTTCATCACTGGTTCGACCGACCGGGGCGCGGCGGCACCCGGCGCAGCCTCGGGACGCGGGCTGTCCCGACGTGCCAGAGTGTCAGACATGGATGAGTCCGGGCTGGGCACGAGGGTGTTCGCCGAGGAGGCACTACTGGGCCTCCTCCTGCCGTTCTGGCAGGTGGTGATCGGTGCGGTCGTGCTGGTCGTCCTGGTGCTCTCGGTGGGACGGCTGGCCCGACGGGGCAAATCCCGGATGACCACCGCGCTGCTGGTCACCGCCGCGGCCATCGCCGGGTTCGCGGTGATCGGCGTTCTGCTGGAAGGCTGAGACTGCCAGGGCCTGGCGTCAGAGCCGGCGGTTGGCCAGGCTGGGCAGCTCGGCCCGGATCGCGGCAAGGCGGTCGAGGTCCAGGTCGACGACGGACACACCCGGGCCGTCCGGCACCTGGGCGAGGACCGTCCCCCACGGGTCGACCACCATGCTGCGCCCGAAGCAGGTGCGACCTGGCTCGTGGTCGCCGGTCTGGCCAGCCGCTGCCACGAAGCACTGGTTCTCGATCGCCCGGGCCCGCAGCAGGACCTCCCAGTGGTCCCGCCCGGTGTGCATCATGAACGCTGCGGGGACCACCAGCAGTTGTGCGCCGCCATCGGTGGCGAGCAGCCGGTAAAGCTCCGGGAAGCGCAGGTCGTAGCAGATCGACAGGCCGACCCGCAGGCCCTCGACGTCCACCACCACCGGTTGCACACCCGGCGCCACGCTCGCGGACTCCCGGTAGGAGACCCGACCGGGGATCTCCACGTCGTACAGATGAATTTTGCGGTAGCTCGCTGCCAGGGCGCCGGTGCGGTCGAAGACCAGCGACGTGTTCCAGGTGTGCTCCGGGTCCGGGCCGGCCTCATGGAACGAGCCGGCCACCACCCAGATGCCGAGCCGTCGGGCGATCCCGGCGAAGAAGCTGCCGACCTCCCCGTCCACCGGCTCCGGCTCCGGCAGTCCGGCGGCGGGGCCGAGGTAGTCGACGTACTCCGGAAGGACGGCAAGGTCCGCGCCGCCGGCGGCGGCGCGTTCCAGCAGGACCTCGGCGGCGGCCAGGTTGGCCTTGCGGTCGTCCCGGGCGTTCAGCTGGCAGACGGCGACACGCATGACCACAGGGTACGGCGGGAGGTGCCGGCGTGGACAGGGTCAGCGACGGTCGGGGGCCAGGGCACCGACAGCACCTGTACGACCGGCAGCGGGACGCTGGGGAGCCGCGACACCGTGGACAGGGCGATCGAGTCGGCGCGACGGAACGCTTCCCGTCGGACCCAGCCGCGGTCAGCGTGACGACAGCGGCGAAGCGGCCCGGCTGACGATGGTGACGGTCCCCCGGTCGGGGCGAATGGGACCGCCGAACGCGATCACGCCGGCCGCGTCAGGATTGAGCGGCCGGCGTGACACGGGGAGGATCAGGCCGACTTCTCCTCGCGGTCCCGCCGGGCACG
The DNA here is from genome assembly GCF_018070245.1 of Micromonospora sp. M61. NCBI lineage: Bacteria > Bacillati > Actinomycetota > Actinomycetes > Micromonosporales > Micromonosporaceae > Micromonospora > Micromonospora sp. M61. The sequence continues at coordinate 1,962 of NZ_JAGPYA010000007.1, forward strand.
GCGCCCGGTGAACTCGCGCGGAACGATCGTCGGGTTGACGTTTTCCAGGACCACCTCGCGGGTGATCAACACCCGGGCGGCGTCGGGGTTGCTGGGCACCTCGAACATCGCGGAGAGCAGAACCTCCTCGATGATGGCGCGCAGACCACGGGCACCGGTGCCCCGCAGCATCGCCTGATCGGCGATCGCCTCCAGTGCCGGCTCGTCGAACTCCAGCTCGACCCCGTCCAGCTCGAACAGGCGCTGGTATTGCCGGACCAGCGCGTTGCGCGGCTCGGTGAGGATGCGAACCAGGGCGCTGCGGTCAAGGCTGCGCACGTTGGTGATCACCGGCAGCCGGCCCACGAACTCGGGGATCAACCCGAACTTGAGCATGTCTTCCGGCATGACCTGGCTGAAGATGTCGTCGGTCGACCGATCAGACACCGACCGGAGCCGGGCACCGAAGCCGGTGCCGCCCTGCCCGGTGCGGGACTCGATGATCTGATCCAGGCCGGCGAACGCACCGCCGCAGATGAACAGCACGTTGGTGGTGTCGATCTGGATGAACTCCTGGTGCGGGTGCTTACGACCACCCTGCGGCGGGACGTTCGCCACCGTGCCCTCGAGCATCTTGAGCAGAGCCTGCTGCACGCCCTCGCCGGAGACGTCGCGCGTGATCGACGGATTCTCCGACTTGCGGGCGATCTTGTCGACCTCGTCGATGTAGATGATGCCGGTCTCGGCGCGCTTGATGTCGTAGTCCGCGGCCTGGATCAGCTTGAGGAGGATGTTTTCCACGTCCTCGCCGACGTAACCCGCCTCGGTCAACGCCGTGGCGTCGGCGATGGCGAACGGAACGTTCAACATCCGGGCGAGGGTCTGCGCCAGGTGGGTCTTGCCGCACCCCGTCGGACCGAGCAGCAGGATGTTGGACTTCGCCAGCTCGACGGCATCATTGCCGGAGCCCGGCGCGTTGGCCGCCTCGGCCTGGATCCGCTTGTAGTGGTTGTAGACCGCGACCGCGAGCGCCTTCTTGGCCTGATCCTGCCCCACGACGTAGTTGTCGAGGAACTGGCAGATCTCCATCGGCTTGGGAAGCTCTTCCCACTTCACCTCGCCGGACTCGGCCAGCTCCTCTTCGATGATCTCGTTACAGAGATCGATGCACTCGTCGCAGATGTAGACCCCTGGGCCCGCGATGAGCTTCTTGACCTGCTTCTGCGACTTGCCGCAGAAGGAGCATTTCAGTAGGTCGCCGCCGTCACCGATCCGTGCCACCTACGTTCTCCCTGCACTCATCGGCCGGAGACCCGGCCCTGACCTGCGGACGCTGCGCGCCGTCCGGCTTGGTTCGCCCCGCCGGTCGACCGGCGAAGCGGTACGGACCCGACGTTACCCGCTGGCGGGGCATTCTCCGACCCCCAAAACGGGTGTGTCAGAGGTCGGCCGGGAACGAAAGCCCCGGCCAACCTCTGACCCGGTACTGCTCAGCTAGCGGCCTGGGCGGCCAGCAAGCCCTTCTTGCGGCTGGTCAGGATCGTGTCGACCAGCCCGTACTCCTTGGACTCCTCGGCCGTCATGATCTTGTCACGGTCGATGTCCTTGCGAACCTGCTCGATCGGGCGGTTGCAGTGGCGGGACAGCATGTCCTCCAGCTGCGTACGCATCCGCAGGATCTCCCGGGCCTGGATCTCGATGTCCGAGCCCTGCCCGTAGCCGCCCTCGGTGGCCGGCTGGTGGATGATGATCCGCGAGTTCGGAAGAGCCATCCGCTTACCGGCGGTGCCCGCGGACAGCAGCACCGCAGCCGCGCTGGCGGCCTGGCCGAGGCAGACCGTCTGGATGTCCGGACGGACGTACTGCATGGTGTCGTAGATCGCCGTCATCGCGGTGAACGAGCCACCCGGCGAGTTGATGTACATGATGATGTCGCGGTCCGGATCGGTGCCCTCGAGCGTCAGCAGCTGGGCCATCACGTCGTTGGCCGACGCGTCGTCCACCTGGACGCCGAGGAAGATGATCCGGTCCTCGAAGAGCTTGTTGTACGGGTTCGACTCCTTGACCCCGTACGACGTGCGCTCGACGAACGACGGCAGCACGTAGCGGTTGTGCACGGCCGCGAACTGGGGCGGCAGGCTCAGATCGGTCATCGTCAGCTCCTCAGCTCAGGGTCCCGGCGCCATCCGGAACCTGTGCGGCCCCGATGATCACCTTGTCGATGAAGCCGTAGTCCATGGCCTCCTGGGCGGTGAACCAACGGTCCCGGTCCGAGTCCGCCTCGATCTGCGACTGGTCTTGGCCGGTGTGGTGCGCGACCCGCTCCTGGAACATCCGCTTCGTGTAGAGCATCTGCTCCGCCTGGATGGCGATGTCGGACGCCGTGCCGCCCAGGCCACCGGACGGCTGGTGCATCATGATCCTGGCGTGGGGCAGGGCGTAGCGCTTGCCCTTGGTGCCCGCGCAGAGCAGCAGCTGACCCATCGAGGCAGCCATGCCCATCGCCACGGTCGACACGTCGTTGTCGATGAACTGCATGGTGTCGTAGATCGCCATGCCGGAGTAGACCGAGCCACCCGGCGAGTTGATCCACAGGTTGATGTCGCGGTCCGGGTCCTCCGCGGCGAGCAGCAGCAGCTGCGCGCAGATGCGGTTGGCGACCTGGTCGGTCACCTCACTGCCCAGGAAGATGATGCGCTCCTTGAGCAACCGGTTGTAGACCGAGTCGTCGAGGTTGCCAATGGAGTCGCCACCGCGCGCTTCAATCGCCCGGAGCGACTTCTTGGGGATGTGCATGTCGGTCATGGCAGCCCTTCGCTCTCCGTACCGTCTTTCCCGACACTAACCGCTGTGCGGGGCGGCAGAGTCCCGGTCGGGGCACTGTTCGCTCTCAGCGCAGCTGTGTCGGGCGTACCCGCGGCGCGGGCTTCCGGGCCGTACCCCGGAAAGGGAAACGGCCGCCATCCACCGCGCAGCGGCGGACGGCGGCCGCACCCGACGATCAGTGGTTGTGCTCGGCCTCGTTGGCGGCGCGCAGCGCGTCGAGGCTGACGGGGTTGCCGGCCTCGTCCTTGATCGTGATGCGCTCCATGACAGCGGCGAGCGCCTTGCCCCGCCGCACGTCGCCGAAGACCGCAGCGGCAGCGCCGGAGCGCACCAGCTGGTCGTAGTACTGCTGGGGAGCCATCCCGGCGCGCTGCGCCCGGTGCACGATCTCGTGACCGAACTCGTCGTCGGAGACCTGGACGTCCTCGGCGTCGGCCAGCGTGTCCAGCAGGAGCTGGACCTTGACGCCCTCGGTCGCCGCCTCGGTCAACTCGGCGTCGATCTGCTCCTCGGTCTTGTCCTCGGCCGCGAGGTATTCCTCCATGGAGGCGCCGATCCGCTCGAGCTGGTCGACCATCGCCTGCTTGCGGCTCTCGACCTCCTCGCGGACGACACCCTCCGGGGCCGGGATCTCGGCGGCCTCGACGAGCTGCGCCAGGGCCTTGTCCCGAGCGGCGTAGATCTGCTCGACCTGCTTGCCCTGGGTGACCCGCGCCCGCAGGTCGCCGCGCAGCTCCTCGATGGTGTCGAACTCGCTCGCCATCTGGGCGAACTCGTCGTTCAGCTCGGGCAGCTCCTTCTCCTTGACCGTGCGAACGGTCACCGCCACGTCGGCGTCGCGACCGGCGAAGTCGCCGCCGACCAGCTGGGTGGTGAAGGTGGTTTCCTCGCCGGCGGAGAGGCCGACCACTGCCTCGTCCAGGCCCGGCAGGAGCTGCTTGCTGCCCACCTCGTGCGAGATGTTGCTCGCCTGGCCGCCCGGCACGTCCTCGCCGTCGACGGTGGCGTTCAGGTCGATCTGGACGAAGTCACCCTCGGCGGCGGCCCGCTCGACGGTCTTGAGGGTCGCGAAGCGCTCCCGCAGGTTCTTCACCTGCTCGTCGATCTCGCTGTCGTCGATCTGCAGCTCGTCGACGGTCACCTCGATGGCGCTCGTGTCCGGGATGGTGATCTCGGGCCGGACGTCGACCTCGGCGGTGAAGTTCAGCGAGTCACCGTCGTTGAACTCGGTGATCTCGACCTCGGGGCGCCCCAGCGTCTTGAGGTCGTGCTCACGCACGGCGGCGAGGATGTTCTCCGGGATGGCCTCCTGGACCGCCTCGTTGAGAACGGTGCCCCGGCCCACCCGCTGGTCGATCACCGCGGTCGGCACCTTGCCCCGGCGGAAGCCCGGGACCTGGACCTGCGAACCGATCTCCCGGTACGCCTTCTTGAGGCTCGGCTCGAGCTCGACGAACGGCACCTCGATGGCGAGCCGCACGCGCGTCGGGCTCAGAGTCTCGACGGTGCTCTTCACAGGCGTACTCCTTGACGGATCTCAGTTGAGTCTGGGCGTGATTCAGCCCATCGAGTGTAGGCGAGCCGGCCTGACGCTCCGGCATCGCCCGGGGACCGCACTGGGCGGCACCCGGGGCGGCCCGGCCGCGGACGACAGTCGGGGTGGCGGGATTTGAACCCACGGCCCCTCGCTCCCAAAGCGAGTGCGCTACCAAGCTGCGCCACACCCCGTGGCGACGAGCAGTCTATGCCGTCGCCGCGCCTCAGGCGGTGCCGGGGCATCCCCCACCCGGACACATCCCCCAAACCCGCCGAACCGCCCACTCTGGCGAGCGCGGAGGTGCCCGCCGCCCCGCCGGCCGCCCAAGATCCGCACAACTTCCGGGTTGTAGTGGCCTCAGGGCGTGCGGAGACCACAACATCCCTGATGTTGTGGGGAGCTTCGGGGCTGCCACGCGGGGGCGGGACGACGCGGCGCCGTCAGGCGGAGGCGTGGCTACGCGCCGGGCACAGCCATTGGGTACGCTGTCGGCGCGACCCGCTCAGGTGGGTGCACGCGGGCGTAGCTCAATGGTAGAGCTTCAGTCTTCCAAACTGACTACGCGGGTTCGATTCCCGTCGCCCGCTCCACCAGCCCTCCGGCCCAGGCCAGAGGCTGTCCCCCGGGGACACCGGCTCGGCCTGGAGGACGTCCAGCCATGATCCTCCCGAAGGTGCGGGACCCGCGCTTCATCACGCTTCGCCGCGGTGGGAGCCTCACCGATCCGGATCACCACCTCCTCGCCCTGTGGGCCGCGTCCTGCGCGGAGCACGTCCTGCACCTGTTCGAGTCGGTTCGGCCGGACGACCCTCGACCGCGGGAAGCGATCGAGCACGCCCGCGCCTGGGTGCGGGGTGAGGTCACGATGACGCAGGCCCGCTCGGCGGGCGGGCACGCCATGGGCGCGGCCAGGGACCTGCGCGGGGCGGCACGGCACGCCGCGTACGCCGCCGGCCAGGCGGGGGTCGTCGCACACGTCGCCGCGCACGAACTGGGTGCGGCCGCCTATGCGGTCAAAGCCGCACGTGCCGCCGCGCCGGCCGGCGACAGCGATGCCGCAGGGCGACTCGAGTGCCGGTGGCAGCGTGCACAACTCCCGGAGGCGATCCGCGAGCTGGTGCTCGACGACCAGCGGCTGCGCAACGACATCTGCTGGTCGGTCTTCGACTGCTGAACGGGGCGCCAGCCCACCTCACCGCTCACCAGCCCGTACCCCAGGCGTTCGATGTCCGCCGATACGGCTCCTGTGCGACCGGTGGCGGATGGCCGAGACTGTGGCGATGTCGCACAAGGGTGAGGGCGCTCCGCGCAGGCAGGTCGTTCTTGCCGCTCTCCTCGTCGTCGCCGGCGTGCTCGTCCTCTTCGTCCCGGCGGGCGACGAGGGCAGGGTCCTCGTCGCCCTCAGCGAAGGTCACGGACTGACGGCCGTGGACGTGGTCGGCGCGGCGCTGCTGACGGTGGGCGGCACCTGGCTGGAGGTGCTCGTGGTACGACGCCTGCCGCACCTCGCCCTGCCCCCACGGGCCCTGTTCGCACTCGGCCTGCTGGCCGGCCTCGGCGTGGGACTCCTGATCGCCTCGGTCTTCTCGGGGTTCTTCTGGTGGTGGGCCGTCGGCGCCAGCACGCTTGGCGTCGCCGTCGCCGTCCTCGTGCCCCTCACGGCGCGCCGGTGAGGCCGGCGCGCCCCGGATCACCCCGTACGCGTCACGAGGCGCGCGGCAACGCGAGCCAGTCCTGCCAGGCGATGTCGCGACCCAGATAACGGGGCTGCCGGAAGGGCCAGTCCGCGGCGATCCACTGCGGCACCAGCGCGTCGAGTGCGCGCTCCGCCTCGCCGCCGACGAGGTCGTCCACCACCCACCAGGAAACCTCGCCGTCCGAGCCGGTGCGCTCGGGCGGATCGACGTAGACGCAGCCCAGGATCGCCGTCTCGTCCGCGTCCAGCAGCGCGTAGTTGAACGACTGGTGCGCGGCTATCTCGACCTCGTGTCGCAGCAGGTCGATGCGGTCCTCTTCGTAGGTCATCTTCTCGTTCGGCCACGCCCAGGCCGGACCGAAGATCTCCCACAGGCGCTCCCGGGAGCCCATCACCGCGGGGTAGTCGAGCGCCGTGTCCGCCTCCCGGATCGGCCGCAGGTGAAGCGTGGTGCCGGGCACGGGCACGTGGACGGGGTGGACGAAATCGTCGGGCAGCCAGCTCATGGGCGCTGACGCTACAACCGCACGACGCCGGATGATCCCGGCGGCGGGCCTTGACGCACAGCAAGGCCCAGGTGAGCCACACGGTCGCGGCACCTGGACCCGCTCGGCTCAGCCGAGTTGCCGTGTCACTTCAGGTGAAACCGTTCGTCGACGGCGAGGGCCGCCAGCTGCGGCACGGAGAACGGCAGCTTCGTCAACGCCGGCCGGCTCTCGTCGAGCGTCACGCCCTGCGCCACGAAGACCACCACGCCGTCCTGGTGCCGGTACGCCGACCACTGGTCGAGCCGCTCGTCGCTGCCCGGCCGGACCACCACGCCGACCTGCGCTGCTCCCACCGTCTCGACCTGGCACTCGCCCTGCATGCCCCAGAAGTTCTGGGCCAGGGCGCACGGCTCGGTCGGCAGCGGGTTGCCGGCGTCGTGCACCTCGACGATCACGCGCCCGGTGCCCTTGCCCTGGGCCACGGCCACGGAGGACGAGTAGCTCCACACGTCGACGCCGTTCACCTTGTCCTCGAACTGCGCCTGGTGGGTCCGCAGCGTCCGCTCCTCGGCGGACCGGTTCGGCGGATCCTCCGGCGTGGTGTAGCCGGAGGGTATGACCGAGACAGCCTCGTTGAGCAGGTGAACTCCCTGGTCGTGCTTGGACCCGGCTCGCGCGGTCCGGTCCTCCTGCGGTCGACCGTCGGGCCCGGTCGGCCACGCCTGCTTGGTGTCCCCCGACGCGTCCGGAGATGCCAGTGGCCCGTTGCCCGCCGGCTGGTAGAGGCGGCCGTCCGGAGTGGTGACGGCCGCGAAGCCGGTGACCGCCAGCACGACAGCCGCCGATCCGAGGGACGCCCACACCGCTCGGCGGCGGAACTGCGTCCGCCGGGCCGCGCCGAGCGCTGCTCCCGTACTCAATGGTGGTGGCGGGGTAATGCCCGCCATCTCGCTGCGCAGGCCCTCGCGCAACTGTTCCTCGTTCATCGCTCCCCCATCTCGATCCCGCTGTACGTGGGTGCCAGGAGGCCGCGCAACGTGTCGAGCCCGCGTGCCGCCTGGCTCTTCACCGTCCCTGGAGAACACTCCAGCAGCGCCGCGACATCCTCGACGGACAGGTCCTCCCAGTAGCGCAGAACCAGCACGGCCCGCTGGCGCGGTGCCACGCAGGCCAGCGCCTGGAGCAGCACCAGTCGGCTCTCCGCCGAGTCGGGCGGGGCCACCTGGTCGGTGTCCTCACCACCCACCCGTTCACGCCGCCACCAGCCGCGACGGCGCTCGTCGAGGAATGTCCGGATCAGGATCTGGCGCACGTAGCTGTCGAGCACCTCGTGCCGGGAGATCCGGTTCCAGACCCGGTAGAGCTTGACGAACGCGGTCTGGACCAGGTCTTCGGCGCGGTGCCAGTCGCCGCACAGCAGGTACGCGGTGCCGCGCATGGCACCGGACCGTGCCGCGAAGTACTCGGCGAACGCCTTGTCGCGATCGCTCATTCAGGCCTCCGATCCCCGTTTCGAGGTAGTCACGCGGGGTCCGGCCCGCCGGGTTGCTCCGGAACTCGCGGACATGTCACCCGATCAACGCCGAACGACGTCCGGAGGCTACAACCGACGCATCACCTTGACAGGTGTCGATCTATGCACTGGTGTAAGGACCAGGTACATCGATGTCCGTCAGGAGGGCACATGATCGTCCGACGACGGTGGACAGCTGCCGCCACCACAGCGATCCTGTTCAGCGCAGTGCTGTCCCACCCCGCTCCGGGAACCGCGGCACCCGCCGATCCCGCACCACCGATCACCCTGAGCGCCACCGAGACCGCCCTGGTCCGGGTGCAGCTACGTGACCAGGCACAGCTCGACCGGCTCGTCGCCACCGGCGCGGACCTCGCCAACCGGCCCCGGGCGCGGGACGGGCGGATCCTCGCCGACCTCGTGCTCAGCGGCACGCAGCTCGCCGAGCTGACCGCCCAGGGCGCGAAGGCCGTACAGGTCGTGCAGCGTGCCGGGGACGGCAGCCGGCACCATGCCGAGAGCGTTCGCGCGGCGCAGGCCCGCACCGCCGCCGGGCTGCGCGCTCCGGCCGCCGGCCAGCGGACCACCGCCGCCGCGGCCGTGGACACCCTCCAGGTGCAGCAGGCGTACTGGTGGACCACGAGCGGCCAGACGTTCCTCCAGGCCCAGGTGGCCACCACCGCCACCGACGACCCGGACGTGGAGATCACCGTCAGTTGGCGGACGGCGGACGGCGCCACCGGGTCGTTCCCGCTGTACCGGTTCGAGGACTCCGGCGAGTACCAGTACCACTACAACCTTCCCCAGCCGGTGCCGAACCGGCCGGTCCAGTTGACCGCCACCTCCAGCCTCGGCGGGGTCAGCCGCGTGGTCACGCCGACGTTCTGGCCCAACACCACCCCGCCGCCCCTGCCGGCCGGTTACCAGAAGGACTTCATCGACGCGTACCTGACGCCGACCGACATCCAGGCTCGGATCAAGCGGCTGGCCCGCCAGTACCGGGATCTGGTGGACGTCATCGACCTACCGAACAAGACCCAGGGATACCGGCGCAACGCCGTCGCGTACCTGGGTGACCCGGCCGTGGCGGCCGTGGTGGTCGAGTCGGTCCGCTTCGGCGACCAGGGCATGAACGGCGTGCAGGTGCGGACGGTCGACCCGGGCCGGCGCAACCGACCGCTGACCGTCCGTTACCGCGATCGCGTGCTGACCGTGTCGCTGGCCACCGACACCGCCGGCAAGACGGTGAGCACCACCGACGAGGTCGCCGCGGCGATCAACGCCCGCCAACCGAACCGCTTCCGGGCCACCGTCGAGGACGGCTCGACCGGGCTGCCCATGCCGGTCGCCGGTCCGGCCCGGCTCGACGACGGGTTGCAGGGCACTGAGGTGCCGGCACGGCCGTGGACGGTGCAGGCGCTGCGCCTCGGCGTACACCGTGACGGCTCCCGGGTCGGGGTGCTCGCCTACTCCCAGGAACACGCCCGGGAGTGGGCCACGCCGCTGGTGACGCTGGAGTTCGCCGAGCGGATGCTGGCCAACGCCCGGACCGACCCGGCCACCCGCGAGCTGCTGGAGCAGGTCGACATCTTCGTCATCCCGACGGTCAACCCCGACGGCGCGAACTATTCGTTCAACGACTTCAACATGCAGCGCAAGAACCTGGTCAACCACTGCACCGGGGCGGCCCGCGACCCGAAGTACCGCACCTCGTGGGGCGTCGACATCAACCGCAACTACACCGTCGGGTCGTACTTCGACGGCTACGTGGGCGCCAGCGCCAACTGCCTCTCCGGCACCTACGCGGGCACCGCCGAGCTGTCCGAGGCGGAGAGCAGCAACGTGATCGCGCTCGCCCAGGCCCACTCGAACATCAAGTTCGCGATGAACGTGCACTCCTACGGCGGGTACTTCATGTGGCCGCCGGGGGCGTACCGGGCCGACGGCCGGGTCACCCTGCCGCGACCGTCGATCGACGAGTCGACGCTGTTCCTCAACAGCGCCCGGCGGATCGTCGGCGCCATCGCGCAGGAACGCGGCACCGTCACCTGGCCGTCGCAGACCGGGCCGGTCGCCGACGTGCTCTACTCCGCCGCCGGCAACTCGGCGGACCAGCTCTACTACGAGCTGGGCATCTTCGCCTGGGACTTCGAGGTCGGCAACGACCGGTGGAACCCGGCGACCAACCAGTGGGAGGGCGTCGGCTTCCAGCCGCCGTTCGACGAGGCACACGGCGAGTCCCAGGAGTACGCCGGCGGACTGGTGGAAATGGTCCGGGTGGCCCGCGACTACGCGGCGGCCCAGCCCGCCGCCTGATCTCCCGGGCGGTGCCGTGCCCGCACGCCGGGCACGGCACCGCCCGCCGACATTTCATCCGTTTCCGCCCAACGGCTCGCGGGTAGGGCTTGTTCATGGACACGAACACCACGGCCCACCTGATTGGCGGCCCCCGCGACGGCAGCACCCACGACACCGGCGGCGACGCGCTCGTCGAGCTGGAGATCGACGGCATGATGCACCGCTACATCAAGACCACCAAGCAGCACGACGACGGCCAGCCGCTCTACAACTACGACGGGATGGTGGCCCCCGACGGCGGCGAGCCCGGCGTCGAGGACCCGGCCGCCCGGGTCGTCTCGCCCCGCGCCGACGCCGAAGGGCACGGCGGCACCCACTGACCGCAACGCCGAGCGGATCGAGCCGCCCCGAACGGGGCACCAGTCGAACCGGCCGGCCACGGATGAACCGTGGCCGGCCGGGTAAGCAGCAGCCTTGCCTGGTGGGGAGACGACCGGCGTCGCGGCGTGCCGCGACCGGGCGTACGGGCGGGCGGCACAGAGCCGACCCGCCCGTACGCGCCCGTGATCAGTTCGAGGAGATCCAGTTCCAGGCCGAGACGACCCACTCGGTCTGCTGGAGCCAGGCCACGCCGAGGCCGACGAGGAACACCGCCGTCGCCAGGTGGGCGCCGCGCGCACCGCGCCGGACCCGACCGAGTTGCCGCTCCAACACCACCCGGCCGACCAACCGGAACAGGGCGAACAGGCCGACCGCCACCAGCAGGCTGAGCACCAGCACCAGCAGCGGACCGCTCAGGTCACCCTGGCCGGAGAGCGCCCAGATCCCCCAGCAGACGAACGCGAACAGCCCGGCCGCGGCGCTCCACTCACCGCCACGCCGGAGCTGCGACATCCGCGAGCTCAGCGACCGGCGCGGGGCCGGCTCGCCGGGCCAGCCGGTGCCGGTCGGCTCCTGCTCCACCACCGGGAACGGCTCGGTCCGCGGGCTGCGCGGCTGGCCCACCGGGGCCACACCCCGGCGGAACCCGTCGCGCTGCGGCGGCACCCCGACGCCGGCCTGCGGTGGCACCTCCACGGTCCGCTCCGCCCACGGCTGCGTCTGGTCTGCCATCTTGTCCTCCCCCTGACCGACGGCAACAACACCGCCTGATTCCGAGGGTAGCCAGCCGGCAAACCGGTCGCCGACCCCGCCCGAGACGCCGGCCGACGCGACAGTGCCGAATCCCACCCCGGGCAGGGTACGGTCGGCTGATGGGTGACCCCGACCGACGACGGCGACGGCTACGCCACCACCCCGACTCGGAGCCGGCTGGGCGCAGTGCCGACAGCCCGACGGTCAGCACCCCCGGGGTGCATGACGGTGACGACCCGCCGCCGCGCCGCCGAGGCCCGGGTGGCGACGAGCGCGACGGCGAGCGGGGGCTGCGGGGGCTGGTCGGCTCCGGCTCGTCCCAGGTGGGCCTGAGCGCCGCGCTGCGGGCCCGGGACGCCGCCCGGCCCACCGACGAGGATCTGGCCGAGGCGGAAGCCCGGGTGGTTGTCGTCCGCCGAAACTGGGTGCCCCGCGAGGAGTTGCCCCGCTCGCCGCGCTGACCTCAGGGCAGGACGGGCAGCTGCCGGGTCCGCTCATACTCGGCGACCTGGTTGATCCGACGGGCATGCCGCTCGTTGCCGGAGAACGGCGTGTTCAGGAACGCCTCGACGATGCCGGTGGCCTCGTCCAACGTGTGCTGCCGGGCACCGATCGCGACGACGTTCGCATCGTTGTGCTGGCGCGCCAACTGAGCGGTCTCGACGCTCCAGGCCAGCGCGGCGCGGACGCCGGCGACCTTGTTGGCGGCGATCTGCTCGCCGTTGCCGGACCCACCGATGACCACGCCGAGGCCTGTCTCGTCGGCCACCACCTGGTCGCCGGTGTGCAGGCAGAACGTCGGGTAGTCGTCGTCCGGGTCGTAGCTGTGCGGGCCGACGTCGACGACGTCGTACCCCTGCTTGGCCAGGTGGTTGGCCAGGTGCACCTTCAACTCGAAACCGGCGTGGTCGGATCCCAGGTAGACGCGCATACCGGGCAGTCTGTCAGGCCGCGCTCTCCGACGTCGCGGGGGCGGCGTCGGAGAGCCGGGTTCGTCACACGGTCGTGCCGGGGAACGCTCAGCGCGGCAGCTCAGCGACGACCAGACCGCCACGCGCCTTCGGGGTGAACCAGGTGCTCTTGCGGGGCATCTTCTCCCGAGCGAGGTTCACCGCGACGAAGTCGGCAACGGTCACCGGCGCGATGAGGATGGCCAGCTCGGCCCGCCCGGCGTCGACCTCACCGGTGAGCCAGCTCGCCGGGTAGTCACCGCCGACGTAGGTGATCCTCTTGTCGCCCGGGTCCAGGCCGAGCGCGTCGCGCAGCAGCAGCCGCTCGACCAGGGCGTGGTCCAGGTTTTCCAGGCGGGCGGAGGCCGTCGCCGGCAGGCGCACCGCGTACCCCTGGCCGTCGAGGCGGAGGTGCACGGTGCCGCCACCCTGCGGGACCTCGACCGGGCCGTCGATCGGCTCGACCTCGGCGCCCGCGGCCCGCAGCCGGTCGAGCAGCTCGGCCGGCGTGGTGGTCAGCTCGCTGACCAGTCGGTTGTACGGCTGGATGGCCACCGACGCGGGGGTGGTGACCACGGCCAGGAAGCGCGACAGCCCGCCGGTCTGGGCAGCCAGGCTGCGGTGGTTGCCGTCCGCGACGACCAGCTCCCCGCCGCCGGCGAGGGCGGTCAACGCGGCCTGCTCCGGCCCGGGGCCGAGCAGCCAGATGGCGTGCGTGCGCCCCGCCTGGTCGGTGTCCGTCGCGGCGGGCGCGCCGGACATCTCGGTCGCCGACGCGAGCGCGGCGTGCAGCTCGTCGCCGCGCCCGGTCTGGAGCAGGAGTACGGGTGAGAGCAGGTGACCGAGCGCCTCGGCCAGTGCCACCCGCTCGCGCACCTTGGCGATGAAGACGTCCTCGTTGCGGATGACCAGACCGGGCTCGTCGGCCCGGGTGGAGATCTGGTCGGTGTCCACCATCGCGAACAGCCCGTACGCGGGTTCCTCGCCGGGTGCGGTGATCCGGTAGAGCACCACCACCTGCTCGGCGGGGGTGTAGCTGCCGTCCGCCTTGGCCTCGGCGAGGCGCGCGACCGCATCCGGCAATGCGTCCAGGAACGACCTGCCCAGGCTCTGCGGGGCTCGGTGCGGCATCTCGATGCCGAGGGCACTGTGCGGGTTCGCCTCGATGATCGCGGTGATTTCCGCGTCGTCGGCGAACTCGTCGTAGTTCTGCGCGCCGGTGCCACCAGTGGTGACCCACGCCCGGGAGATCGGATGCACGACCGTCATACCCACTGACGCTACCGGCGACGGTGTCGCCGTCGACGGGGGACCCGCGGGGGTCCACCAGATGAAAGCGCCAGGCCGGCGGAGTGGTCAGCCGGTGCGGTCGGACGCGCCCCGGCGGTGCCTGCCTGCGGTTGCCGGCCCGCCGTTGCCCCGCCGGCCGTTGCCGACCGGCCCGGTGTTCACGGCGCGACGGGGCGACGCGGGCGGCCCCGGCACGGGCCGCTCGGGCGGCGGCGACGGGACGGGTCGCGGGCTCAGCGGCGGCGTGGGCACCGGACGTGAGGGGGCGGGCGCCGGCGGAGGCGGCGCGGGTTGGGCCGGTGCCGCCGCCGACGGGACGGGCGGCGCCGCGACGGGCGGCGCCGGGACCGGCAGCGCCGGCACGGGCGACGCCGCGGTGGACGCCACGAGGTCGGTCGGGCCGGAGTCGACGGCCGACGTCAGAGGGTCGGCCGACGTGGGCGGCGTGAGCCGGGAGGTCACCGGAACCCGGGCCACGCCCACCACGATGGGCGGCGCGAGCAGGTCGACCAGGTGGGCGGGTAGGTCCGGACGGACCGCCGGCCAGCGGGAGTCGTCAACGGACCAGTAGGCCGCGCCGGGAGTGTCGATCACCCCCTGCCGGGTCAGCTGATCGTCACCGGACGCACGGTGCTTGGCCATCGGGATTGCCTCCACGAACTGCGGGGTGCGGCCCTGCGGGTCGCTGCGGCGGACATGCAGGCCAACGAGCGCGGCGGTCTCCCGGTGACGGGGCGGGCATCGCCACGACGCGACACGCCGAGCGGGGCGCGCTGCGGAGGTGGTCGGCGATGGAAGGGGCCCCCGGTCGACGCCGGGCGTCGACCGGGGGCCCCTTGGCACACCTCAGTCGAAGATCGGGCCCTGCTCCCGGGTGCGCTTGAGCTCGTAGAAGCCCGGCGTGCCGGCGACCAGCAGGACGCCGTCCCAGAGCCGGCCCGCGGCCTCCCCCTTCGGAGCCGGGGTGATCACCGGGCCGAAGAACGCGACAGGGGTGCCGTCTGGACCGGGCGCGTGGACGACCGGCGTGCCGACGTCCTGCCCGACCGGGCGCATCCCGGCCTCGTGGCTGGCCCGCAGCGCCTCGTCGTAGTCGGTGCTGTCCGCGGCCGCGGCCAGCGCCGCGTCCAGACCGGCGTCGGTCAGCGCGGCGACGTACAGCTCGTGACCCCGCTCCTCCTTGCCGAGGTGGATCCGGGTGCCGAGCGCGGTGTAGAGGGGACGCAGGGCGTCGTTGCCGTACCGCTGCTCGGCGGCGATGCAGACCCGCACCGGGCCCCAAGCGGTCTTCAGGAACTCCTTGTATTCCTCGGGCAGCTCGTCCCGGCCATCGTTGAGCACGGCGAGGCTCATCACGTGGAAACGGATGTCCACGTCACGGACCTGCTCGACCTCAAGCAGCCAGCGGGATGTGATCCACGCCCACGGGCAGGCCGGGTCGAACCACATGTCGGCGGTGACACGATCGGTCACGGTGAGGTCCCTTCGCGACGGGGGGCGCCGGCAGTCCGGCGTCTCAGGGGAATCTTCACCCCGCAGCCCGTCGAGCGGCACCCGAATGAGAGCGTGACCTCGGCCACCGCGGGCTGCTCGTACATGGAAGACTCGGTTCGGGCCGGCCGCCACGAGCGGTTGGCAGACGGGCGCCGCCGGGCGTACGGCGAGATGTTGGGATGGAGACGAACAGTGCCGGGAGTGCGCAACCTGACGCAGGTCGAGGCGACCGAGCGGGCCCGCCTGCTCAATGTGACGGGGTACGACATCAGTCTGGACCTGTCCACCGCCGTGCTGGCGGCGGACGGCCGCACGTTCCGGTCCACGACCGAGGTGCGTTTCCGCTGCTCGGAGCCGGGTGCGAGCACGTTCATCGAGCTGGCCGCCGAGTCGGTGCGTTCCGCGACGCTGAACGGCTCCCCCGTCGACCTCTCCGACTGGTCGGCCGAGAAGGGCCTGGTGCTGTCCTCCCTGGACAGCGACAACACGCTGGTCGTCGACGCCGACTTCGGTTACTCCAACAGCGGCCAGGGTCTGCACCGCACTGTCGACCCGGTGGACGGCGAGACGTACCTCTACAGCCAGTTCGAGACGGCCGACGCGCAGCGGGTGTTCGCCTGCTTCGACCAGCCCGACCTGAAGAGCGTCTACACCTGGCACGCCACGGTGCCGACGCACTGGCGGGCCGTGTCCAACATGCCCGTGCAGCGCGAGGAGCCGGCGGGTGAGGGGCTCAAGACCCTGCACTTCACCGTGTCGCCCCGGATGAGCACCTACATCACCGCGATGTGCGCCGGCCCGTACCACGAGGTGCGGGACAGCCACGACGGCATCGACCTCGGGGTGTTCTGCCGCGCGTCGATGGCGCGCTACCTGGACGCCGACGACCTGTTCCTGATCACCAAGCAGGGCTTCGACTTCTTCCACGAGAAGTTCGGCGTGCGCTACCCGCTGCCGAAGTACGACCAGCTCTGGGTGCCCGACTTCAACGCCGGCGCGATGGAGAACTTCGGCTGCGTCACGCACGCCGAGTCGCACTACCTGTTCCGCTCGCAGGTCACCGACTTCGAGTACGAGCAGCGGGCCAACACGATCCTGCACGAGCTGGCCCACATGTGGTTCGGCGACCTGGTCACCATGCGCTGGTGGAACGACCTGTGGCTCAACGAGTCGTTCGCCGAGTGGGCCAGCCACTGGTGCAACACCCACGCCACCCGGTTCACCGAGGCGTGGACGACGTTCCTGTCCATCCGCAAGAACTGGGGCTACCGGCAGGACCAGCTCTCCTCCACGCACCCGGTCTACACCGAGATGCCGGACATGGAGGCCGTCGAGGTCAACTTCGACGGCATCACCTACGCCAAGGGCGCGAGCGTCCTCAAGCAGCTCGTCGCGTACGTGGGTGAGGAGCCGTTCGTCGCCGGGCTGCGGGCCTACTTCGGCAAGCACGCCTGGGGCAACGCCACCTTCGACGACCTGCTCACCGAGCTGGAGGCGGCCTCCGGCCGGGAGCTGCGCAAGTTCGCGGCGCAGTGGCTGGAGACCGCACAGGTCAACACGCTCCGCCCGGAGGTGA
Organism: Micromonospora sp. M61; assembly: GCF_018070245.1. Lineage (NCBI taxonomy): Bacteria > Bacillati > Actinomycetota > Actinomycetes > Micromonosporales > Micromonosporaceae > Micromonospora > Micromonospora sp. M61. Next base: position 18,743 of record NZ_JAGPYA010000007.1, read on the forward strand.
CCATCGGCGCGGACGGCACCTACGAGCAGGTGGCGGTCCTCCAGGAGGCGCCGACGGCATACCCGACGCTGCGGACGCACCGGATCGGCGTGGGCCTGTACGACCTCACCGACGGGCGGCTGGTCCGTCGCGAGCGCTACGAGGTGGACGTGACCGGCGAGCGGACCGACCTCGCCGAGCTGCGCGGTGTCCGGGCGGCCGACGTGCTGCTGCTCAACGACGACGACCTGAGCTACACCAAGCTGCGCCTCGACGACCGGTCGATGGCCAACGTGGTGCAGCACATCGGTGGCTTCGAGTCGTCGCTGGCCCGGGCGCTGTGCTGGACCGCCGCGTGGGACATGATCCGCGACGCCGAGCTGTCGGCCCGTGACTACGTGGCGCTCACGCTGAGCGGGCTGCCCGCCGAGACCGACATCAACCTGGTCACCGCCACCCTGCGGCAGGCGACCACCGCGCTCACCCTGTACGCCGACCCGGCCTGGGCGCCGACCGGTTGGGCCGACCTGGCCCGTACCGCCCGGGACGCGCTCGCCAGCGCCGAGCCCGGCAGCGGTTTCCAGCTGGCCTGGGCCCGCGCGTTCGCCTCGGCGGCCCGCTCCGACGAGGACCTGGCGACCCTGCGCGGTTGGCTGGACGACACCGGCATCCCGGCCGGGCTGACCGTGGACACCGAGCTGCGCTGGTCGGTCCTCGCCGCGCTGGTGGCCAACGGCGCGGCCGGTGCCGCCGAGATCGAGGCGGAGCTGGCCGGCGACCGCACCGCGAGCGGTGAGCGGGAGGCCGCGTACGCCCAGGCGTTGTTGCCGACGGCCGAGAACAAGGCCGCCCTGTGGGCGCTGCTGACCGGCCCCGACGCGCTGCCCAACTGGCGGCACCGGGCGCTGTTGCAGGGCTTCGCGCACCCGACGCAGGTGGAGCTGATCGCCCCGTACCGGGAGCGGTACTTCGAGACGGTGGCGCAGGTGTGGGCCACCCGGGACAGCGAGCCGGCGCAGGAGTTCGCCCAGTTGGCATACCCGGCCTACCTGGTGGAGGACGACACGGTGGCGGCCACCGACGCGTGGCTGGCCGGCGACGGGCACCCCGGCCCGCTGCGCCGGCTGGTCGCCGAGGGCCGCGACGGCGTGCTGCGGGCGCTCAAGGCCCGCGCGAAGGACGCCGAGCAGAGCTGATCAGGGGTACGCGGCCCGTGCCGGCGTGGGCGCGAGCCGACGCCGGCACGGGCCGTTATGGTTGCGAAAGGAGGTGGACGTGATGGCACAGCCGATCTACGAGTGGCGACCCCCTGCGCGCGAGTGGCGCGAGCAGGACCTGTTCAACCTTCCCGAGGATGGGAACCGCTACGAGATCATCGACGGGAGCCTGCACGTGACCCCACCACCGGGTTTCGGACACCAGGAACTGGCCGATGAGCTACGGGCAGCCCTGCGAGCGGCGACGCCGACCGGATGGCGGGTGATCCGGGAGGCGGGGCTTCGTGCCGCCGGCAGCAATCTCATTCCTGATGTCACCGTGCTGAAGCCGACGGCCCCTGCGGACGGCACCTGGATCGAAGCAGCGGATGTGGCGCTTGTCGTCGAGGTGGAATCACCGAGCAGCCGTCGGCATGACCGGTTCACCAAGCCTGCGCTCTACGCTGAGCTCGGCATTCCCGCCTACTGGCGGGTCGAGCGCGGCGACTTCGGCCCCGTGATATATCGCTACGAGCTGGTGAAGGGCGTTCACTACAACCTGCTCGGCACGGTCGGCCCAGACGACCCGGTGCAGATCGACGAGCCGTGGCCGATGCGCCTCGACCCCTCCGCCTGGCCCCGTTAAGGTCCGAAAGCCCGGCCCGCTGTTCGCGGGCCGGGCTTCGTCGTACGAGGAGAGGCTCAGCCCTTGCCGGCGTGGCTGGAGAGCTGGTCGAGGCCGTTGATGATGCCACCGGCCAGGTCACCGCCGCTGAACGCGCCGGCCATCGAGAGCGCGGCCAGCTTGGCGTACGTGTCGGGGATGCGCTTGCGCGCGTACCGCCCGGTGATGATCTCCAGCTGACGCTGGTTGGGCGACACCGCGATCAGCACCGACTTGTCCGGGTCGGCGAGCTGACGGTGCAGCCGCTGGGCGTGCTCCCGGACGGGCTCGTCGAGACCGCCGACGAACACCGAGAAGACCAGGCCGGTGCCCTGGTCGGCAAGGCGCAACGCCTCGTCGATGCGCAGCAGCTGGCGGGTCGAGAAGGGCCCGTCCAGCACCTCGGGCGGATTTTCCGACCCGGCGTGCTTTTCACCAACGGTCACTTGCGCCTCCGGTTCCACCGGCCGGCGCCTCGACGCTGGCCTGCTCAAGCTTGTGGCTGGTCAGCGCGGGCGCCTGCGCCCCCGCCGTCAGCGCGGTGCCGGCCGAGTCGGCCAGCTGCTCCGGGCGGCCCAGGAACCAGACCGGAGTGAAGTCGAAGGGCCGGCCCGGGCGGTAGCGCTTGGCACCACGGCCACCGCCGGTGGCACCACCGCTGCTACCGGCATAGGTGAGGCCGGCGATGACCAGCACCGCGGCCAGCGGGATGCCGACGAAGACCAGCAACGTCTCGGTAACAGACAATCCCAACGCCCCCAGGCGGAAGAAGGACGACCTCGAACATGCGGGTCGGATGGATGATCATGATGCTGGCCACCCGACGCCGTCACCATTCACGTTAGCGGAGTCGACGGCCCGCCAGATTGCGGGGTGCCGATCCCATCCGTCACTGGAGTTCTCCAGTTGCGCAGCGGTCGCGATGAGCCGCGCGTCGTCGCCGTACCGGCCGGTGAGCAGCACCCCGACGGGCAGGCCGTCGGTGGTGGTGCCGACCGGCAGGGAGACGGAGGGATCGCCGGTGACGTTGAAGATGGCGCAGTAGGGCGAGAAGCGGCGTTGCCGGTCGAAGTCGGCCGCCGGGTCACCATCGGCGGTGAACCAGCCGACGGGCGCCTGCGGCGCGGCCAGGGTGGGACAGAGCAGCAGGTCGACCCCGGCGGTGCGACGGGCGCCGAGGCGGACCTGAGCCTGCAACTCGCCGAGGGTGGCGGCCAGCGTGCCGGCGGAGATCTCCGCGCCCCGGGCGCGCATCAGCCGGGTCAACGGCAGCAGCTCCGCCTCCCGCTGCGGCGGCACCGGGGCGAGCGCCAGCACGTACCAGAGGATCTCGAACAGCGGCCACACCGCCGGCCCGAGCGGCGGCGGCACCTCGACCACCTCGTGGCCGGCCGCGGTGAGCAGCGCGGCGGCCCGGTCCACGGCGGCCACGCAGTCGGGGTGCACCGGCTCGTCGGCGAGCATCGGCGCGGTGAACCGGCCGATGCGCAGCGGGCCGGGCTCGGCCCGGCGTGCCACGGCCAGATATCCGCCGGGCGGCGCGGGCGGCGACAGGTAGGGCTCGCCGGGGACCGGCACGGCCATCACGTCGAGCAGCGCGGCGACGTCGGTGACGGTCCGCCCGAGCGGGCCGCTGGTGGGCAGGCCGAACGCGCCGGAGCCGAGCGGCCCGCCGGAGACCACGCCACGGCTGGGCTTGTAGCCGACCAGGCCGCAGAGCGACGCCGGGATGCGCAGCGAGCCACCGCCATCGGACCCCTGGGCGACCGGGACCAGGCCGGCAGCCACTGCCGCCGCGGCGCCGCCGCTGGACCCACCAGCGGTGTACGCCAGTTGCCACGGATTGCGGGCCGGCGGCGCGACCCGGCCCTCGGAGTAGAGCGAGCAGCCCAACTCGGAAGTGGTCGTCTTACCGAGGCTGACCAGGCCGGCGGCCTTGATGAACCGGACCACGTCGGCGTCGACCGGCGGGACGAAGTCGACGAAGGCGGCCGAACCGAAGGTGGTACGCACGCCGGCGGTGAGGGTCAGGTCCTTGATCGCGGTCGGCACACCGTGCAGCGGGCCGCGCGCCTCGACCGGCACGGCGTCGGCGGCGCGTGCGGCCTGCCGGGCGAGGTCCTCGGTGACGGTGACGAACGCGCCCACGGTGTCGCCGAGCGCGGCCACCCGGCCCAGACAATGCTCGACCAGGTCGACGCTGGTCAGCTCGCCGCGGGCGATCGCGGCGGCCTGTTCCAACGCGGTCAGGTCGTGCGGCTCGGCCATCCCCTCATCCTGCCCGCTGGGACGGGCCCGAGGCGTCCGACACACGCCGGACTCCCCCACCCACTCGGCCCACCGGCCCACAGATGTGCTCAGCCGCGCAGGAAGCGCTGGGCGTTGGTGGAGAGGAGCTTGTCGCGCTGGGCGTCGGTGAGGAAGTCGGCGTCGCGGACCACCGCGCCGGCCGGGCGTTCCCCCAACGGGTACGGGTAGTCGCTGCCGACCAGCACCCGGTCCTCCCCCATCGTGTCGACCAGCAGCCGCAGCGCGGGCGCCGCGAAGACCACCGAGTCGACACTGAACCGGTCGACGTAGCTGCTGGGCGGGGCGACGGACGCGCCACGGACCAGGTCGCCACGGCGGTGCCAGGCGTTGTCGGCACGGCCCAGCCAGAACGGGAAGCTGCCACCACCGTGTGCGAAGCAGATCCGCAACGTCTCGGGCACCCGGTCGAAGACGCCGCCCAGGATCATCGCCAGCACCGACAGGTGCGTCTCGGCGGGCATTCCGGTGAGCCACCGGGCCATCCAGCGGTCCAGGCGCGGGCCGTCCGGCATGTCCCACGGGTGGACGAAGACGGGTGCGCCCACCTCGGCACAGTGCTGGAGGAAGGTGACCACCCCGGCGTCGTCCAGGTCCCGGTCGCCGACGTGGTTGCCGATCTCCACACCCACGTGCCCGGCGGCCAGGCTGCGATCCAGCTCGGCGCACGCGGCGTCCGGGTCCTGGAGGGGCACCTGGCAGAACGGCACCAGTCGGTCGCCACCGGCGGCGGTGACCTCCAGGGTCAGGTCGTTGAAGATCCGGGCGACCTTCACCGCCTGGTTGGCCGGGCGGTCATAGCTGAAGAAGACCGGGGTGGGCGAGACCACCTGCACGTCCACGCCGTCGGCGTCCATGTCGGCCAGCCGGCGCGACGCGTCCCAGCACTCGGCTCCGACCGGGCGGAACTCCGTCTCCCCCACCATGATCATGGCGGCTCGCTCGGAGTCGACCCGCAGCCACGGCCAGCCGGACCCACCGCACGCCGCGCCGAGGTCCGGCCACCCCTTCGGTACGACGTGCGTGTGCACGTCGACGACGCCTGCGGGCATCAGCCCTTGCCCGGGTGCAGGGTGCCGCAGTTGGCGCAGGTGCGTGCCTGCTCGTCGGCGTAGAACGCCTGGAACACCGGCGGTAGGTCGGCGGCGATGTCGCGGACCTGCAACTCCACCTCGTGCACCTTGTTGCCGCACTCCGGGCAGTACCACTGGAACGTCTCCAGCGTGCCCTCCTCACGGACCCGCTCGACGACCATGCCGATCGAGCCGGCCTCCGGCCGCTGCGGCGAGTGCGGGGTGTTGCGCGGCAGCATCCACATCTGACCCTCGCGCACGTGCACCGTACGCGGCCCCTCGGGGGTGACCAGGTTGATGTGCATGTTGCCCTTGACCTGGTAGAAGAACTCCTCGTACGGGTCCACGTGGAAGTCGGTGCGCTGGTTGGGCCCGCCCACCACCATCACGATGAAGTCGTCCCCGCCGGGGAACATCTCCTTGTTGCCCACCGGCGGCTTCAACAGGTGCTGGTTGGCCGCGATCCACCCGGGAAAGCTGAACGGTTCGGCGATCTCACTCACGACTGACCTCCCGAGGGAAGAAGGGCCACGGCCTGGATCTCGATGAGCAGGTGTGGATGGGGCAACTGGTGCACGGCCACCGTGGTGCGGGTCGGCCCGGACGCGTCGAAGAACTCCGCCCACACCTCGTTGTAACCACCGAAGTCGTTCATGTTGACCAGGTACGACGTCACCTGGACGAGGTCGGTGAGGTCCGCGCCGACGGAGCGCAGCAGATCGCCGATGTTCTCGATCACGGCTCGCGTCTGCACCCGGATGTCGAGGTTGGTCGTGCCGAACTCGTCCACCGACACACCAGCGAAGCTGTTGTCCGGCCGCCGCGACGACGTACCCGAGACGAAGACGAACCCACCCGCGACCTTGACGTGCGGAAAGGCCCCGCGAGGCACAGCCTTGCCGGCCACCACCCGCGCGGTCACGACGACGCCCGCAGCGACGCGGTGCCGAGCTTCTCCACGACCGCACGGACGTGCGCGCCGGGACGCAGCGGCACAGCCGCGGTGGCGGCGCCGGCCAGGAAGACCCACCCGGACTCCAGCCGCACACCGTGCCGGCCGGCCAGCCGGATGCCCTCGTCGAGGGCCCGGCGTGGATCGCCGAGGATCGCCGCCGTCGAACCGACCTGCGCCACCCGCCCGTCGACCTCCAGCAGCACACCCAGGTTGTCCAGACCCCCCGGCACCGGCGACCACGCCCCGATCACGAACGCGGCGGCCGAGGTGTTGTCGGCGATCACGTCCGGCAGCGAGAAGCGGAAGTCCGCGTACCGGGAGTCGATCAGCTCGATGGCCGGGGCGACCGCGCGGACGGCGCTGGCGAAGTCGCCGACCGGCTCACCCGGCTCGGGCAGCCGGTCCAGCAGGAACGCCACCTCCGGCTCGACCCGGGGATGGATGTACGCGGCCCGGTCCACCACGCCACCGTCGGGGACCCGCATCGTGTTGGTGAGCCGCCCCCAGATCACCTCGTCCACGCCGACCTGGGCCATCTTCGCCCTGCTGGTCAGCCCCATCTTCAGCCCGACGAGCCGCTCACCGGCGTCCACCCGGCGCTGGAGCAGTGCGGCCTGCACGCCGTACGCGGCATCCACGTCGAGGCCGGTCTCGGCGGCGAGTTGCGGGATCGCGGTGGCCGTGGCCGCTGCCACGCCCAGCTTCTCGGCGATCCCGGCGATGTCCGGTCCGATCATGAGGGCTCCTTGCCGGCCAGGTCGAGTGCGACGTCCACGATCATGTCCTCCTGGCCGCCGACCATCCGGCGCCGGCCCAGCTCGACCAGGATCGACCGGACGTCCACCCCGTACCTGGTGGAGGCCCGCTCGGCGTGCCGCAGGAAGCTGGAGTAGACCCCCGCGTACCCCAGGGAGAGCGTTTCCCGGTCCACCTGGACCGGTCGGTCCTGCAACGGGCGGACGATGTCGTCGGCCGCGTCCATCAGCGCGAACACGTCGCAGCCGTGCTTCCAGCCGTGCAGCTCGGCGACCGCCACGAAGACCTCCAGCGGTGCGTTGCCGGCACCCGCGCCCATGCCGGCAAGGGAGGCGTCGACGCGGACGGTCCGGCCGTGGGGTGCGTCCGGGCCGACCGGCGCGGACCCGGTGACCCGACCGTGTTCGACGGCGAGCACGCTGTTGGCGACCCCGAGCGACAGGTTGTGGTGCGCGTGGATGCCGATCTGCGTCTCCGGGGCGAGGACCTGCCGATACGCGTCGACGCGCTGCGCCACGTCGGACATCAGCAGCCGGCCACCGGAGTCGGTGACGTAGACGCAGTGCGCGCCGTAGGACTCCATGAGCCTGGCCTGAGCGGCGAGCCCGGCCGGATCGTTCATGTGCGACATCATCAGGAACCCGGCGACGTCCATGCCGTTCTCCCGGGCCCAGGAGATGTGCTGGGCGGAGATGTCCGCCTCGGTGCAGTGGGTGGCGATCCGGACGCTTGTCACCCCGAGCGCCTTCGCGGCCTTCAGGTCGGCGATCGTGCCGATGCCCGGCAGCAGCAGCGTGGTCAGCTTCGCCGTGGTGAGCACCTCGGCTGCCGCGGAGATCCACTCGGCGTCGCTGGCCGCGCCGTGGCCGTAGTTGACGCTGGAACCGGCGAGCCCGTCCCCGTGCGCCACCTCGATCGCGGCCACCCCGGCGGCGTCCAGCGCGGCGGCGATGGTGCGGACCTGCTCGACGCTGTACTGGTGGGCGATGGCGTGCATGCCGTCGCGCAGCGTCACGTCCTGGATGTACAGGTCGGTCATGGCGCGGCCACCTCCGAAGAACGCAGGGCGATCAGCCGCTCCGCGGTACGCAGAGCGGCTGAGGTCATGATGTCCAGGTTCCCGGCGTACGCCGGCAGGTAGTGCCCGGCACCGGAGACCTCCAGGAAGACCGACACCTGCAACGCGGTGAGCTGCCGCCCGAGCGTCGGCACGTACGCCCGCACCCGGTCGAACTGCACGTCCTGCTTGAGCCGGTAGCCGGGGACGTACTCCTGCACCGCCGCCACCATGTCCGCCACCGAGGCGGCGATGGCGTCGGTGTCGGCGTCGGCGTCCGGGCAGAGGCAGTAGACGGTGTCCCGCATGAGCAGTGGCGGGTCCGCCGGGTTCAGCACGATGATCGCCTTGCCCCGCTCGGCCCCACCGACCACCTCGATGGCCCGAGCGGTGGTCTCGGTGAACTCGTCGATGTTGGCCCGGGTGCCCGGCCCGGCCGACCGGGAGGCGATCGAGGCGACGATCTCCCCGTACGCCACCGGGGTGACCCGGCGCACCGCGGCGACGATCGGCACTGTCGCCTGCCCGCCGCAGGTCACCATGTTGACGTTCGGCTCGTGCAGGTGCTCGTCGAGGTTGACCGGCGGCACGACGTACGGGCCGAGCGCGGCCGGGGTCAGGTCGACCACCGTGCGGCCGTGCGCGCGCAGCACCTCGTCGTGGTGTCGGTGCGCTCCCGCCGACGTGGCGTCGAAGACCAGCTCGACGTCGGCGAACTCGGGCATCGCCACGAGCCCGTCCACGCCGTCGGCGGTGGTGGCGACGCCGAGCCGGCGAGCGCGCGCCAGGCCGTCGGAGGCCGGGTCGATGCCGGCCATCGCCACCATGCGCAGGCTGTCGCTCAGCCGCAACACCTTGATCATCAGATCGGTGCCGATGTTTCCCGATCCCAGCACCGCCACGTTAGTGGTCACTGGCCGCCCCTGTCGCTGAAGGATGTGCGCACCGAGCCGAGCCCGGAGATCCGTGCCTCGTACGCGGCTCCCGGGGTGACCGGGACCATCGGGCCGAGCGCCCCGGAGAGCACCACGTCCCCGGCGCGCAGCGGGTCACCGGCGCGGGCGAGCGTGCTGGCCAACCAGTGCAGGGCGTGCAGCGGATTGCCCAGGCAGGCCGCGCCGGCGCCGACCGAGACCGGCTCGCCGGCATGTTCCAGCACCATTCCGCACAGCCGCAGGTCGACGTCGGCGAGGCGGCGAGGCGTGGTGCCGAGCACGAAGAGCCCGCTGGAGGCGTTGTCGGCGACGGTGTCCACGATGGAGATGTCCCAGCCGGCGATCCGCGAGTCGACGATCTCGATCGCCGGCAGCACGTAGTCCACCGCGCGGATCAGGTCGACAGTGGTGATCTGCGGGTCGGCGAGATCCTTGTCGAGCACGAACGCGATCTCCGCTTCGACCCGCGGCTGGAGCAGCCGGTCGATGGGCACCTCGACCCCGTCGCCGACCGCCATGGCGTCGGTCAGCATGCCGAAGTCCGGTTGGAACACCCCGAAGGTCTCCTGCACCGCCCGGGAGGTCAGCCCGATCTTCGCGCCGACCCGGCGTTCGCCGCGGCCCTGCCAGGCCCGCGCCTGGAGCTGCTGCACGTGGTACGCGGACTCGACGTCGCCCTCCGGCAGCAGCCGGCCCCGAAGTGGTGCACACGGCTTGCCGGTGCTGCGGGCGTCGGCCAGCTCCCGGTTGGCGGCCTCGATGTCAGCTTCCATGCCCGCTCCCTCGCTACGGCTCACGACAGGTCCACGCTCGCTACGGCTCACGACAGGTCCACGCAGACGTTGGTGAGTTCGGAGTAGAAGTTCAGCGAGTGCACGCCGCCCTCCCGGCCGATGCCGGACGCCTTCACCCCGCCGAACGGGGTGCGCAGGTCACGCAGGAACCACGTGTTGACCCACACGATGCCGGCGTCGAGCCGGGCGCCGGCCCGGTGCGCGACGCCCACGTCCCGGGTCCAGACGGTCGCCGCGAGGCCGTACTCGGTGCTGTTCGCCAGCGCGTATGCCTCGTCCTCGGTGTCGAACGGCGCGACGTGCACCACCGGCCCGAAGATCTCCTCGCGGTTGGTGCGCGCCTGCGGGCCGAGCCCGGTGAGCACTGTCGGCTGCACGTACGACCCGCCGTCGCGGGTGTCACCGAAGGTGGGCGTGCCGCCACCGGTGAGCACCTCGGCGCCCTCGGCGCGGGCCAGCTCGTACGCGCCGAGCACCTTCGACCGGTGCTGGTGGGAGATCAGCGGCATGGTGGCGGTGGCCTCGTCGGTCGGCCAGCCGTACGCCAGCTCACCGGCCCGCTTCGCCAGCCGGGCGGTGAACTCCTCGAAGACCGGGCGCTGCACGTAGATGCGTTCGGTGCAGAGGCACACCTGCCCGCCGTTGGTGAAGCTGGACCGCACCGAGCCGGCCACGGCGGCGTCCAGGTCGGCGTCGGCGAAGACCAGGCCGGCGTTCTTGCCGCCCAGCTCGAAGCTGACCGCCTTCACGCCGTCGGCGGCGGCCCGCATGATCGCGCCGCCGGTGGCCGACTCGCCGGTGAAGGTGATCGCGTCCACGCCGGGGTGGCGGGTGAGGAACTCACCCGCCGAGTCCGGCCCGAACCCGTGCACCAGGTTGAACACCCCGGCCGGTACGCCCGCGGCGGCCATCACCTCGGCGAGCACCGTCGCCGAGGCGGGTGTCTCCTCGCTGGGCTTGACCACCACGGCGTTGCCGCAGGCCAGCGCCGGGGCGACCTTCCAGGTGAGCAGCAGCAGCGGCAGGTTCCACGGCACGATGACCGCGACCACGCCGACCGGCTTGCGCAGCGCGTAGTTGAGCGCCCGGCCACCGGTCGGGGTGACCGTCGTGAACGACTCGGTGGGCGCGGTCGCCACGATCTCCGCGAACGCCCGGAAGTTCGCCGCACCACGAGGAATGTCCAGCGTGCGGGCCTGGGCGATGGACTTGCCGGTATCGGCGACCTCGGCGGTGACCAGATCGTCGAAGCGGCGCTCCAACTCGTCGGCGACCCGGCGCAGCACCTCGGCGCGTTCCCGTTCGCCCATCCGGCCCCACGGCCCGCGCAGCGCCGCCCGGGCGGCGGCCACCGCGTCGTCCACAGTCGACCGCGACGCCTCGTCCACCTCGAAGACCTGGTCCCCGGTGACCGGGCTGGCCTTGGTGAACGTCGACCCGCCGTCGACGAACTCGCCGGCGACGAAGTTGCGCAACCGCTGCGGGCCACCCGGCGCGTGGCCGGCCATCAGTCGCGGGTCCCACAGGCCGGTCATTCCTGCCTCCCTCGGCTCAGTGCCGCGCCGATCGCGCCGACCAGCAGCAACGCGGCCCCGCCGACGACCGCCCCCAGCACCCGGTGCTGTCGGCGCACCCGGCGGCGCACCTCCGCGTACGGGGTGGTGGAGAACGACACCAGCTCGTACTGCGAAACGTACCGGCCGGGGAGGGCTCGCTCCAGGGCGTGCTCCACCCGCCGCCGCGTCTGGAAGACCGGGGAGGCGACCTTGTCCCGCATCTCCACGAAGTTGGTCAGCGCCATCGTGGCGATGGCCTCGGCGTTCTCCTGCCGGCGTCGCTGGAAGAGGGGCAGCGCCGCCAGCCAGTCGTCGGCGCACTCGTCCAGGCAGCGGTCCAACTCGACCACGTCCTCGAAGGCGCAGTTCGCGCCCTGCCCGTAGAAGGGCACGATCGCGTGCGCAGCGTCACCGAGCAGGCCGACGCTCCCGTTGACCTGCCAGGGCGTGCAGCGAACAGTGCCGAGCACGCCCACCGGGTTGTGCTGGTAGTCGTCGACGAGGTTCGGGGCCAGCGGGATGACGTCCGGGTAGTGCTCGGCGAAGTGCCGCTCGATCTCGGCCGGGCTGGTCAGCGAGGCGAAGCTGCCGGCGCCGTCGTTGGGCCAGAACAACGTGCAGGTGAAGGAGCGGTCCGGGTTCGGCAGCGCGATCATCATCGAGGTGCCGCGCGGCCAGATGTGCAGGGCGTCCGGGTCCAGGGCGAAGTCCCCGCCCAGCGGCGGGATCGTCAACTCCTTGTAGCCGTAGTCGAGGAAGTCCACGCTCTCGTTCAGCAACCCGTACGCGAGCAACTGCCCCCGCACCGCGGAGCCGGCGCCGTCGGCACCCAGCACGACCGACGCCTTGGCGGCGACCGTGCCCTGGGGTGTCTCGAAGCTCAGCGAGCCGTCGGTCGGGTCCAGCCCGACCAACCGGTGGTCGAAGACGACCCGCACCCCGGGCAGCGCGGTGGCCTCGTCCAGCAGGGCGTTGTTCAGCGCGCCCCGGCTGATCGAGTTGATCGCCCGGTCGCCGGCCGCGCTGTACGACTGGAACTGCTGCTCCCCCTCGACCGGGTGGATCATCCGGCCCCGCATCGGCAGCGCGTCGGTCATCACCTGCTCGGCGAGCCCGATCCGGCGCAACGCGTCCAGGCCGCGCTCGGAGAGCGCCAGGTTGATCGAGCGCCCCCGCTCGGCCGTGCCGGCCCGCGGGTCGGAGCGGCGCTCGTAGAGCGCCACCGGGTAGCCGCGCCGGGCCAGGAAGCAGGCGGCCAGACAGCCTGCGAGGCCGGCACCGATGATCGCGACCTCGTCGCGCCGCGCGGTCACGGGTTCACCTGCCCCACCGTCGCGGCGAGCGCCGCCGCGGCCCGCCAACAGTCGAGGTACGTGGAGTAGAGCGGCACCGGGGCGAACCGGATGACGTCCGGTTCGCGGGCGTCGGCGATGACGCCGTGCTCGTGCCGCAGGCGTTTGGTCAGCTCCGCCGCGCTGCCGTGCCCGATGCGCACCGAAAGCTGGCAGCCCCGCCGGGCCGGGTCGCGCGGGGTGACCACGCGCAACGGCCGGTCGACGACGACCTCGTCGAGCAGCGACTCCAACCAGCCGGTGAGTCGCTGGCTGCGGGCGCGCAACGCCGTCATGCCGACCGCGTCGAACACCTCCAGCGAGGTGCGCACCGGGCCCATCGCGAAGATCGGCGGGTTGGAGATCTGCCAGGCCTCCACTGTTGCGGGCGGCCGCGACACCGGGGTCATCTCGAAGCGGGTGGCCGCCGCGGTGCTCCACCAACCCTCGAAGCGGGGCACTGTCTCGTCGCCGAGGTGACGCTCGTGCACGAAGACGCCGGCCAGGGCACCCGGACCTGCGTTCAGATACTTGTAGGAGCACCACGCGGCGAAGTCGACATCCCAGTCGTGCAGGGCCAGTGGCACGTTGCCGACCGCGTGGGCCAGGTCCCAACCGACCACCGCGCCAGCGGCCCGGCCGGCGGCCGTGATCGCCGGGATGTCCAGCAGCTCACCGGTGAGATAGTTGACCCCGCCGAGCAGCACCAGCGCCACCCGGTCGCCCTCGGCGGCCAGGTAGGCGGTCACGTCCTCGGTGCGCAGGGCGTCCTCACCGTCGCGCGGGCGCAACCGGACCACGGTTTCGTCCGGGTCCAAGCCGTGGAACCGGGCCTGGCTGCGCACCGCGTAGCTGTCCGACGGGAACGCCGCGTCCTCGATGACGATGCGGGTGCGCGCGCCGGCCGGGCGGTAGAAGCTCACCATCAGCAGGTGCAGGTTGACCGTGAGCGAGTTCATCACCACGGTCTCCGCGGGGCGGGCGCCGACCAGTCGCGCGGCCGGCGCGGTCAACAACTCGTGGTACGGCAGCCACGCGCGCGCCGCCTCGACGTGCCCCTCGACGCCGAGCCGCGCCCAGGCGTCCAGGTCGGCGAGGAGTTCGTCGCGGGTGGCCCGGGGTTGCAGGCCCAGCGAGTTGCCGGCGAGGTACGCCGACTCGGGGTGGTCGCCGCCGTCGGCCGGGGGCACGTGGAACAGGTGCCGGTGACCCGGGTCGGCTTCGTCGAGGCGGTGCGCCTCTCGTTCTGGGGTGTGCACAGGGGTGTCTCGCTCTCCGGTCACATCGCGGTGCGGGCCGACCACAGCTCCGGGAAAACCACCCGGGCCATGCTGCGTTGCAGCCACGCCAGGCCGGCGGAGCCTCCGCTGCCGACCTTGGCGCCCATCGTCCGCTGCACCGCCTTGACGTGGTTCCACCGCCAGTCGCCGAACTCCTCCGCGACCGAGCTCAGCGCCTCACCGAGCAGTCGCAGGTGGTTGTCCGGGCCGCCGTCGTCGTAGATCCGTACCCAGGCCGCCTCGACCGACGGGTGCGGATCATGTTCGACGGCAACGTCCCGGTCGAGCAGGTCGGCGGGCAGATCGAAGCCACGCCGGGCGAGCAGCGCGAGCACATCGTCCCAGAGGCTCGGCGTGGCCAGCGCGGCGGTCAGCGCGGCGTACACGTCGGTCTGTCGACGGAACGGGCGGATCAGCGTCGGGTCACGCAGCCCGAGCAGGAACTCCAACTGCCGGTACATGGCCGACTGGAAGCCGCTGGCCTCGCCGAGCAGGTTGCGGAACCGGTTGAAGTCGGCCGGGCTCATCCAGCGCAGCCCCTGCCAGGCGGCGTTGAGCCCCTCCAGGTGCAGTTTGGCTCGACGCAACGGCGCCAACGCCTCCCAGACCTGGTCGGCGCGGATCAGCCGCTGGGTCTCCCGCAACTCGTGGCAGGTCAGCCCGAAGTACAGCTCCATGATCTGGCTGACCATCAGGAAGGACATCTCGCCCGGGTCGCTGCTGAGCGGGTGCTGCATCCGGTGCAGGGCGCTGGCCTGCACGTACGCGTCGTACGGCACCATGTCGGCGAACTCCAGCGTGGGCTCGCCACCGGTGCGCTCTGCCTGGGCTGCCCGCTGCCCCGGGGTCACCGGTCGCACCGTGGCGGGGCGGTTCGGCGCCCGCCGCTCCGTCTGATCCACCATCTCGTCTCCCTCCCCCGGACTCGCCGACGTCATGATCCCTCGGTCGGATCGGCCTACGGAATGCCAGATCAACGGCTCTCGCCGCCTTCTCCTGGCGAACCAAAGGCAACTAGGCGAAGTCGGTTCACGAAAGTAAGGTCTGAGCGTGGACGACATGGACTGGGCGCTGCTGCGCGAGTTGCAGGCCGACGCGCGGCTGTCCTTCAGCGAGTTGTCCCGGCGGGTGCACCTGTCGCCACCTGCGGTCGCCGAGCGGGTTCGCCGGCTGGAGGAGTCCGGAGTCATCACCGGCTACCACGCCCATGTCGACCTGAGCCGAGCCGGCCGCACCGTGATCGCGCTGATCCGGATGTCCTGCTACGGGGCGCGATGCATCCTGCACGACCCGGCGGTGGCGGGCTGGCCGGAGATCCTGGAGATCCACCGGATCACCGGGGACGCGTGCAGCGTGCTGAAGGTGGCCGCCGGCTCGATCGGCGCGTTCGAGGGCGTCATCGACCGACTCGCCCCGTACGGCCAGCCGTCGAGCACGATGGTCCTGTCGTCCCCGCTGGGCTGGCAGCCGATCACGCCGCTCCCCTCGACCGGGGTCGCCCCGCGTCAGCGCTGACCCACCCCACCCTCACCGTCTGCGGGTTTGCTCCCGCGCCAGCGGGAAAGCAGCCCGCGTGCCCAGGGGAGGGTTCCGGCGGTCGTCGCCGGTTGGGGGGAAATCATGCAGGGAATCCGCACGATCAACCGCACGCTTTCGTCCGCACTGACACTGGTCGGGCTGGTCGGGGCGTTCGTCCTGATGTCTGTCGCTCCGGCCCGTGCCGGCGAGAACACCTTCGTCGAGGTGACGCCGAACAGCGCCCAGGCCGGTAGCCGGGTCTCCATCAAGGCGAGCTGCGACAACGACAACAACAACCGCCAGTCCAGCGTGCACTCCGATGCGTTCGGGCACGTGACGCTCAGACCGGACAACGGCTTCCTGACCGCGCAGGCCAGCATTCCGCGTGACAAGCAGGCCGGCGATTACGCGGTGGACCTGCGCTGCCAGAACGGCCAGACGGCCACGACCACCCTGACCGTGCTGAACATGGCGTCGCCCAGCAAGGGACCGGCGACCGGGGGCGGCGGGACGGCCGGCGGTCGCGGCACCGGCTCACTGCTGGTGCTCGGCGGCGTGGCGCTGGTGGCCACTGCGATCGCGCTCGGCATGGCGGGCGGCCGGCGTCGGACCGGAGCCGGCTCCTGAGCCGGACGACCCATGACCCGCAGATCCGCGCGTGCGCGGCCGGACCGCCGCGCCCGCCTCCGGGCCGGGCCGGCGCTGCGCGCCTCCGGCCGGCTGGTGGCCCGCGCCTCCCGCCGGCTGGGCCGCGTCGCCGGTCAGGCCGGGTCGGCCAGCATCGCCACCACCGATCCGACCGTCCAGCCGCTGCCACCGAGGCGTCCGGCCGGGTCGCCGTTGGCCGGGCACCGCATCGGTACGGGACCAGGGTTGCCGGTCCTGGCCGTCGCCGCGCTGATGGTGCTGATCGTGGCGATGCTCGGCGTCGAGCAGGTGACCGGCATGAGCCTGTTGCCGGACCAGCTCAGCGCCGGCTTCCGACCGCCACCGAAGAAGTTCCCGGTGCTGTCATCCAGCCGTCCGACCAACCTCGCCATTGACACGATCGACGTCGAGGCGCCGGTGCACGACGTGGGCATCGCCCCGGACGGCACCATCGCCGTGCCGGACGCGGCCCGCGCCCAGGAGGCCGGCTGGTACGACCAGGGGCCCACCCCCGGTCAGTACGGCCCGGCCGTGATCGTCGGGCACGTCGACACCACCAGCGGGCCGGCGGTCTTCCACAAGCTTCGCGACCTGCGCTCCGGTGACCAGATCGAGGTCACCCGCACCGACCGGAGCGTGGCGATCTTCGAGGTGGATTCGGTGGAGCGGTTCGACAAGGGGCGGCTGCCGGTGGACGAGGTGTACGGCGACTTCAGCCGTCCCAGCCTGCGACTGATCACCTGCGGCGGCCAGTGGGTCGGCGGCGAGACGGGCTATTCGGACAACGTGGTGGTCTTCGCGTCGCTGACGAAGGCACGTACAGGTGGTTGACCCGGGTGAAGCGGAACCCGGGTCAGTTCTGACCGGGGCTTGCCACGGGTAACCCCGCAACCTTGGCGCTCTCGAGCAGTCGCCGGTCATAGCTGACGAAGGCGATGAGTGCCGTTCCGGACTCGTTGGTCAGAACCTGAGCGGTGGCAAGGTGAATGGCGTCGAGGCTGCGTAACGTCGGCTCGGCAAACGCGGCAGCGGTCGCACGGATCGTGCCGTCGATCTCCAGCCGAAAGAGCCGTCCGACGGCCGCCGGCACGCCGACCAACGCCTGCGGGGCTGATCGGCGTAACGCGCTGGGCACTTCGACCTCGACCAGCGCGGAGGAGACCAGGGGGACGTCTCCGTGAGTGTTGAGCCAGGAGACAAGCTCAGCGCTGCACGCCTCCTGCCGAACCAACTTGACGACGGCGGCGGAGTCCAGATAGATCACCAGCGCTCCTCGTCCCGCATCTCGGCGAGCGTGGCGGCCACGTCCACATCCTCGTCACCCAGCTTCGGGGGAAGCGGCACAGAGCCGCCGCCGGTCGGAGCGACGGCCCGCCCCGCAGCTACGAGCTTGGCCAGTACCGACCTGTCGTCACTCACCGGAACCAGTCTGGCGATCGGATGCCCACGATCGGTGATCTCGACGGTTTCGCCGCCACTCACCCGAGCCAGCACCTGACTCGTGTTCTGGTTCAGCTCTCGGACCCCGATGCGTTCCACAGACCGAGTGTAGAACCAGATGTTCTACATTGCCAGATGTTCGCGGTCAGACACCGAAGGTCAGGCTGCCGCTTCGGGCTCCCGCAGGTCCAGCCAGTCGGCCCAGCGGGGGTCTGGGGCCCGGTGCCCGAGCACCCGCCAGGCGGTGCCCTTCGGCGCGGCCGGCAGCGCGTGCAACCGCCACCCCATCTCGGCCGGAGTCTTGTCACCCTTGGTGTGGTTGCACCGGGCACAGGCGGCGACCACGTTCTCCCAGGCGTGCCGGCCACCGCGGCTGCGCGGAAAGACGTGGTCGATGGTCTCGGCCGGGCCCCGGCAGTAGGCGCACCGCCACCCGTCCCGGGCGAAGATCGCCCGCCGGGACAGCCCGACGTGCGTCCGGTAGGGCACCCGGACGAAGCGCGTCAACCGGACCACGGACGGCACCGGGAGCGCGTCCCGGGCACTGTGCAGGATGCCGTCACCGTCGGCGACGCAGACAGCCTTGGCGGAGAGGACGAGGATCGCGGCGCGGCGCACCGACACGACACACAGCGGCTCGTAGGTGGCGTTGAGGACCAACGCGCCGGAGCCCACCGTGGGTCGTATGTCAGGCATCGCGCTCACCCTCCCGGTTCAGCGGCTGCTGCGAACCGCCGCCGACCGGGGTCGGGCACGCCGGCCCACCCGGTCGACGCCGGGCCGATCACCGACGTCCGTTGCGCCAATAGTCCCTGATCGGACCCCGGATTGCACGTACTAATCCGGGGTCGGACATGAAGCTCTCTCTCGCACCTGTCACGATGGCCGGTTCGCCCCGTTCCGGTCGTGCCCTCTGCGGCAGTTCACCCGCCGGTGGGTCGGCGGCGGAGTGTCGGGTCCCTTGCGGTACGAAGACAGGGTGAGTGCCGCCAGCGTGACGCCCCTTGCCCTGTCCACCGCCGATTCGGTGAACTGCCAGGGCAGCACCTCCTGCGAGTGGATCTACGACATCACCAGATCGGCCTGGTTCGCCGAGGGCAGTTACTGGATCCTGCTCAAGCCGCTGCGGGTGCTGGTGATCCTGGCGCTGGCGATGGTGGCCCGCTGGGCGCTGCACCGCACCATCAACCGGTTGGTCCGGACGACCACCGAGGGCGCGGTGCCGACGATGCTGCGCCCGCTGCGCGAGCGGGTGCCCAGCACGGCGGGTGACCCGGCGGAGTTCGTGCCCGAGCGGCGACGGCAGCGTGCTGAGGCGATCGGCTCCGTGCTGCGCAGCCTGACCACCGCGTTCGTCTTCGGCATCGCGCTGCTGATGATCCTGCGCGAGTTCAGCTTCGACCTGGCTCCACTGCTGGCCAGCGCGGGGATCGCCGGCGTAGCACTGGGTTTCGGCGCGCAGAGCCTGGTCAAGGACCTGATCGCCGGCCTCTTCATGCTGATCGAGGATCAGTACGGCGTGGGCGACAACGTCGACCTGGGCGAGGCGATGGGCGTGGTCGAGTCGGTCGGGCTGCGGGTCACCACGGTGCGCGACGGTCGCGGCGTGCTCTGGTACATCCGCAACGGCGAAATCATCCGGGTGGGCAACAAGAGCCAGGGTTGGGCCCTCGTGGTGGTGGACCTGCCGATCGGTTTCAACAGCACCGAGGAGGCCACCGCTGTCCTGCGGACCGCGGCCGCCTCGATCGCGGTGGACCCGGAGCTGTCACCGGAGATCGTCGAGGCGCCGGAGGTGCTGGGCGTCGAGCAGGTGACGGTGGACGGCGCGGTCATCCGGACGGTGGTGAAGACCACCGCGGACGGGCAGTTCGCGGTGGGCCGGGAGCTGCGTCGGCGGCTCGCCGAGGCACTGGAGAACTCGGGGATCACCGCGCAGATCGCGGCTGCTCGTATCTATCCCGGTCTGCCGACCCGGCCCCTGCCCGACAGCGAGACCGGTCAGGGTGGCGCTACCTGACCCAGGCGAAAATGTCCGCCGATGCAGGGTCGCCAGCCGCCCGGCCCCTCAGGTATCGTCCGTTCGTTCAGTCGGGGAAGCGACGATCGATCCGTTCGCCCTAGCTAGTTGTCAGACGATCGGGCAGAATCCGGAACACGCGTTCCCGACGGAGCGTGATCACATACTCGCTGATCCGCAGATCTGACGAGGGCTTCCGGCCTGGCTGCCACGAGCGGCCGAACCGGAGCCGATGGAGGCGACGGTGCCCGACGAGCGACCTTCCGCGGAAGGCCCCGCCACCTTTCGCGAAGTGTTCGCCCAGCACGAGTTTCGGGCCGTGTTCGTGGCTGGTGCTCTCTCCTGGGTCGGTGACTACGTCGCGAAGGCGGCCGTCACCCTGCTCGTCTACCAGCAGACCCGGTCCGTCGCGCTCTCCGCGGCAGCCTTCGCGGTCAGCTTCCTGCCCTGGCTGCTCGGTGGTCCTGTGCTCGCCGCACTTGCGGAGCGGCACCCGTACCGCAAGGTGATGGTGTCATGTGACGTCATCCGCATGCTGCTGATGCTGCTCATCGCCATCCCGAACCTGCCGTACCAGGCTGTGTTGGTGCTGATCTTCGCTGCCACACTGGCCAACCCGCCCAGCCAGGCGGCGAAGTCCGCGCTGATGCCGCAGATGCTCACCGGGGACCGGCTGGTGCTCGGGCTGTCGCTGAACAGCAGCGTCGGGCAGGCCGCCCAGGTCATCGGGTACGTGTTCGGCGCAGCGGTCGCCTCGATCGACCCGGTGGTCGCGCTGCTGTTCAACGCGGCGACGTTCGGCCTGTCCGCGCTGCTGGTCCGCCTCGGCGTACGCGACCGCCCGGCGTCCATGAACCCTGCGCACCGCAGCCACCTCCTGCGGGAGACGCGCGAGGGGTTCGCCATCGTG
This sequence comes from Micromonospora sp. M61, assembly GCF_018070245.1. Taxonomy (NCBI): domain Bacteria; kingdom Bacillati; phylum Actinomycetota; class Actinomycetes; order Micromonosporales; family Micromonosporaceae; genus Micromonospora; species Micromonospora sp. M61. Next base: position 39,162 of record NZ_JAGPYA010000007.1, read on the forward strand.
TTCCGCACACCGGTGTTGCGGGCGATCGCGGTGCTGGTCTTCAGCGCCATGCTCTTCTCGATCGTCCCGGAGGGGCTCGCCGCCGCCTGGGCCAACGAGGGCGCCAAGGGCGACCTGAGCAGGGGCGCGGCGCAGGCGGTGATCATGGTGGCCAACCCCGTGGGCTTCGTCCTGGGCGGGTTGCTGGTGAGCCGGCTGTTCGGGCCGGCCCGCCGGATGAAGCTGATGCGGCCACTCGCGGTGCTCGCCCCACTGGTGCTGGTGCCGGCGCTGCTCGATCCGTCCCCGCTGGTGGTGGCGTTGCTGGCCGCCCTCTGCGGGTTCGCCGTCGCCGGCATGCTGCCGATGGCCAACGGGTTGTTCGTCCAGGCACTGCCCAACGGCTTCCGCGCCCGTGCCTTCGGCGTGATGGCCACCGGTGTCCAGGTCATCCAGGGTGTCGCGGTGCTGGTCACCGGGCTGCTCGCCGAGCGGTTCCCCATCCCGGTGGTGGTCGGGTTGTGGAGCGCGGCCGGAGTGGTGCTCATGGGGGTGGCCGCGCTGCGCTGGCCGGACCGGCAGACCATGGACGACGCGATCGCCGCAGCCACAGCGGCCAACGCCCAGCCGCCGCAGGAACCTCCCAGCCCTGCCAAGGACGACACGGAGGTGGGCACTCCCGAGCCGCGCTCCGGCGACGGGCACCGCCGCCACGCGGTCACCTGACCCCCGGCGTGATCCGACGCACGCCGCACGGGTCGGGCCGGCACGGAGCGCACCTGGCAGGATGGAACGGTGAACCCCGCAGGTGAATCCGACCGTCCTGGTGCGTCGATGACCCTCTTCGAAGCGGTCGGCGGCGAGCCCACCTTCCGCAAGCTGGTCGACGAGTTCTACGCCGGCGTCGCCACCGATCCCCTGCTGCGGCCCATGTACCCGGAGGAAGACCTGGGGCCGGCCGCGGATCGGATGACCCTGTTCCTCATGCAGTACTGGGGCGGCCCCAACACCTACTCCGCCCAGCGCGGCCATCCGCGGCTGCGGATGCGGCACGCGCCCTTCCGGATCGGCGCCGCCGAGCGGGACGCCTGGCTGCGGAACATGCGCCGCGCCGTGGACCGGCTCGACCTCGAGCCGGAGATCGCCGCCACACTCTGGGACTACCTGGAGCGCGCCGCATACTTCATGGTCAACGCCGAGGAGGACCCGGCCAACGGCGGCTGATCGCCGGGCCGAGGTTGCGTCAGAGCAGCGCGCCCTCGTCGTGCAGCCAGTCCACGAAGCTGGTGGCCACCGCCGCGCCGCAGTCGAGCATCTCGACCAGGAGCGCGTCGTGGGTGCCGGCGCCGAGCGGCACCTGGAGCTCGGCGTAGATCGGTAGCTGCCCACGCTCGGTCGGGTCGCCGATGTACGCCTTGCAGAACCGGCGGGTGTGGTTCCACTCGTTGACCACCCGGTATGCCCGGTCGGCCCAGTCCGGCGGGACGGTGGCATGTGGGCGTGCCCGCATGACCAGGATCTCGTCCTCCGGCCCTTCGAGGGTGACCAGCACGGCGTGCCGTTCCCACATGGCCAGCAGGTTGCCGTCGCCGTCGGCCAGGTAGCGCACGTCGAGCAGGTCGAGTGCGTCACAGACCCGGCGCAGACTCACCGGCTCGACGTTGGCGGGCATCTCGGACAGCACCGGCCGCTCATTGGCCGGGCAGTCGTCCCCCGGCTGGCGGGGGCTGGGCGGCCCGACCCGGACCGCGCTCTCCACTGTGATCCCGCTTCGGGTTTCCGGATCGCCGCCGTCGGCGGGACCGGGGCGCCATGACCACCACGGCATCGCTCGCGCACCTCACTCCCCAGCGGATCCAGCCGCCTACGGTGCGTTGGATCCGAGGATGGACGGTACCCGGACAGCCGAGTTGAAGCACCCCCCCAACGACCGCCCCAGCCCAGAAGAATGAGCCGGGGTCAGCCGTTCGGACGAGTACTCAGGGGTGTCACGGCAAGATCCGTGGCCTTCTGCGACCATGCCGCTCCGTATGGTCCCACCAGGCCAACCCAACGACCCGCCACCCGCACCTGAACGTCGGGACCGCCGTGGCCGGCGACCGGGCCGTCAGCGGCGCCGAGGAAGCCCATCCGGACCACCGCCTGCACCAGCCGCTGGGGCACCTCGACCGGCTCGGCGGGCGACCCGTCCGGAGTGACCAGCACCGCCACGTGGTCGAGCAACGCGTCGCGCAGCGCACGCTGACCCACCGCGCGGCCGGCCACCCCCTGCTCGCTCGCCGTCCGCAGGGTGCCCGCCGCCGCCTGCGCGATCCGTCGCAGCTCGGCGACCGGCAGCGCCTCCACCTGCCGGCTGCGCACCGGCGGCAGCGGCCACCGCCACTGCGCGTCCCGGCGGGTCGGCAGGGCCGCACCGCCACGCTCCAGCTCGGCCAGCAGCTCGGCGGCGGCCACCGTGACGTCGTCGGCCGGCCCACCGGCCACCGTGCGGACCACGAGGACCTGCCACGGCAGCCGGGCCCAGAGTGCGACCCGGCCGGGCCCACCGGCCGGCCGCAGCCGGACCGGTGCGACCGGGTCCAGCCGGACCAGTCGGGCCAGGAAGGCGCCCGCGTCCGCCACCCCGGCGACACCGTGCGTCGGGGTCGACGCGGCCGTCCGCCCCGGCTCGGCCGTACCCGGCCGGGTCATGCCGCCCCGGCCTGTGGGGCGTACGTGAGAAGGAAGTCCCGCTCCTCAGGTGTGATCCGTCGGGGCACCTGGCGGGTCAGGTCGAACGGCACCAGCACCGAACGGGCGCGGCTGGCCAGCACCTCGCCGTCGTACAGCTCGTACGCGACAGTGAACCGGGAGGCCCGGATCTCCTCCACCCACAGCTCGATCCGAACGGTGGGCGCCGCCTCCGCGGTGGCCCGGCCCAGCGCGTAGTCGACCGGGCGCAGGTAGTCGACCTCGTGCCGACGGATCACCACCCCGTCGGCGAACGAGCCGACCCCCCAGGCCCGGCCGCCAGCGAACATCAACGCCACCCGCGCCTCCTCGTACAGGGTGAGGAAGCGCGAGTTGTTGACGTGGCCGTACGCGTCCAGGTCGGACCAGCGCAGCGTGCAGTGGTAGACGAACCGGTCAGACACCTTCTCGGCCCCGGTCAGTCGCGGGTCAGCTTGCGGTAGGTCACCCGGTGCGGCCGGGCAGCCTCCGCGCCGAGGCGGTCGATCTTGTTCTTCTCGTACGCCTCGAAGTTGCCCTCGAACCAGAACCACCGGGTCGGGTCCTGGTCGTCGCCCTCCCAGGCCAGGATGTGCGTGGAGACGCGGTCCAGGAACATCCGGTCGTGCGAGATGACCACGGCGCAGCCGGGGAACTCCAGCAGCGCGTTCTCCAGGCTGGACAGCGTCTCCACGTCCAGGTCGTTCGTCGGCTCGTCGAGCAGGATGACGTTGCCGCCGATCTTCAGGGTCAGCGCCAGGTTGAGCCGGTTGCGCTCACCGCCGGAGAGCACCTTCGTCGGCTTCTGCTGATCCGGTCCCTTGAAGCCGAACGCGGCGATGTACGCCCGCGACGGCATCTCGACCTTGCCCACCATCAGGTAGTCCAACCCGTCGGAGACGACCTCCCAGACGGTCTTGTCGCCGTTGAGGCCTTCGCGGTTCTGGTCGACGTATGACAGCGAGACGGTGGGGCCGACCCGGACCTGGCCGCCGGTCGGCTCCTCCAGCCCGACGATGGTCTTGAACAGGGTGGTCTTGCCGACGCCGTTGGGGCCGATGATGCCGACGATGCCGTTGCGCGGCAGCGAGAACGACAGGTTGTCGATCAGCAGCCGGTCGCCGAAGCCCTTGCTGAGGTTGACCGCCTCGATCACCGTGCTGCCCAGACGCGGGCCCGGCGGGATCTGGATCTCCTCGAAGTCGAGCTTGCGGGTCTTCTCCGCCTCGTTGGCCATCTCGTCGTACCGGTCCAGGCGGGCCTTGGACTTGGTCTGGCGGGCCTTGGCGTTGGAGCGGACCCACTCCAGTTCCTCGGTGAGGCGCTTCTTCATCTTGGCGTCGCGGCGACCCTCGACAGCCAGGCGGGCGGCCTTCTTCTCCAGGTAGGTGGAGTAGTTGCCCTCGTAACCGATGGCCCGGCCGCGGTCCAGCTCCAGGATCCAGCCGGCCACGTTGTCGAGGAAGTACCGGTCGTGGGTGATCGCCATGACGGTGCCGGCGTACTTGGCGAGGTGCTGCTCCAGCCAGGAGACGCTCTCCGCGTCCAGGTGGTTGGTGGGCTCGTCGAGCAGCAGCAGGTCGGGCGCTTCCAGCAGCAGCTTGCAGAGCGCGACGCGGCGGCGCTCACCACCGGAGAGCTGGGTCACGTCGGCGTCCGGCGGGGGGCAGCGCAGCGCGTCCATGGCCAGTTCGAGCTTGGAGTCGACGTCCCAGGCGTCGAGGTGGTCCAGCTCCTCCTGGAGCTTGCCCATCTCCTCCATCAGCTCGTCGGAGTAGTCGGTCGCCATCTGCTCGGCGATCTTGTTGAAGCGCTCCAGCTTGGCCTTGGTCTCGGCGACCGCCTCTTCGACGTTGCCGAGCACGGTCTTGGCCTCGTTGAGCGGGGGCTCCTGGGCGAGCATGCCGACGGTGTAACCGGGCATCAGCCGGGCCTCGCCGTTGCTCGGCTTGTCCAGCCCTGCCATGATCTTGAGGAGGCTGGACTTACCGGCGCCGTTCGGACCGAGCACACCGATCTTGGCTCCCGGCAGGAAGCTCAACGTCACGTTGTCGAGCACGACCTTGTCGCCGTGCGCCTTGCGGGCCTTTTCCAGGACGTAGATGTACTGGGCCACGGTGCGGGCTACCTCCGTCGGTTGCTGTCGCTGATCGGCGGCGCGGGCGCGGGCTGCGAAGACCGCCCGCCGCCGCCGGCCGGTGACCGGCCGCGCGCACGCCATCGTCAATCCTGACAGGTACGACGCGGTTCGCCCACATCACCCCGCCTCAGGAGTACGCGGGCGAGCCTCCTTGCCAGAGCCGGTAAGGCAAATTACGGTTTCGGTATGACCAAGAAGATCACGATCAGCCTGCCCGATGATCTTGCAGACCGGCTGACTGAGGAGCCGAACGCCTCCGCCTATGTCGCGGAGTCCCTCCGACGGCGAGTGGCCGGGGAGAAGACGCGGGAGATCCTTCGGCGGGTCGGTTTCGAGATCACTGATGAGGGCGTAGCGGGGGTACACGCCGAGATGGAGCAGTTGAGGGCGAGCATCACCCCCGAACTGCGCGAACAGGCGGCCCAACTCCAGGCCGAGGTCTTGGCGGCACGCGCGAGAGCCAGCCGGTGACGGACTACGGCTTGGCGCTGGATGCGACCGCCCTGCTGGCCTATTCGTCATCGTCACGGGATGTCGGTCACCGCATCGCGGAAGCCGCTGACTATGGCGTGCACGTGCTGGTGCCGGCACTCTGCCTCGTCCGTGCGCACCAGGAGGCCACTCCCGGCCAGTGGGAGATGCTCGAAGTGCTCGCCGCGTTGCCGCACATCCGGGTCACCCCGGTCGAGCCGAACATGTGCTCGTTTCTCGGCGGATGGTCACGCCGAATGGCCGGGAACACGGACCTGGCCCAGCTGGCGATGGACGCTGCCGCCCACCCCCTCGTGCCGATCATGACGGATCGGCGGGAGTTGCTCGGCGAGGTGCTGCCCAAGGAATGGCCGATCATCGACCTCTGACCCACGGCCTGTCGACAAGATCACCTCTAGGATTCGGTCGGACCGAGGCGGGTAGGAGACTCCGGCACGGGGCACCAGACGCCGCAGCTACGCTCAGTACGCTCATCGCGGTGGACCCGTCAGTACCCGGAGGTGGCCGATCGTGACCGTCCGAAGCTCCTTTGTCGTAGTGGCGAACCGTCTGCCGGTCGACGAGGTGAGCACACCCGAGGGGCGGCAGTGGCGACGTAGCCCCGGTGGGCTGGTCACCGCGCTGCATCCCGTGCTCGCCGAACACCAGGGCACCTGGGTCGGCTGGGCTGGTGGCACCGGCGCGGCTCCCGAGCCGTTCGACCTGGAGGGGATCCGGCTGCATCCGGTCCCGCTCAGCGCCGAGGAGTTGGAGCGCTACTACGAGGGCCAGTCCAACGCGACGATCTGGCCGCTCTACCACGACGCGGTCGAGACGCCGGCCTACAAGCGCCGGTGGCGGGAGGCGTACCGCCTGGTCAACGCGCGGTTCGCGGAGGCCGCGGCGGACGTCGCGGCCGAGGGTGCCACGGTCTGGGTGCAGGACTACCAGTTGCAGTTGGTCCCGGCGATGCTCCGTGAGCTACGTCCGGACCTGCGGATCGGGTTCTTCCTGCACATCCCGTTCCCGCCGATCGAGCTGTTCATGCAGATGCCGTTCCGCACCGAGATCCTGCGCGGTCTGCTCGGCGCCGACCTGGTCGGTTTCCAGCAGCGGCTGGCGGCCCAGAACTTCGTCCGGCTGGCCCGGCACCTGCTCGGGCTGCGCTACGAGGGGCAGATGATCCAGGTCGAAGGTCGGCAGGTGAAGGCGGGCGCCTTCCCCATCTCGATCGACACCCAGGAGATGGAGCGGATGGCCGCCGACCCGGCGATCCAGGCCCGGGCGAAGCAGATCCGTGCCGAGTTGGGCGACCCGAAGACGATAATCCTCGGCGTGGACCGGCTGGATTACACCAAGGGCATCGAGTTGCGACTCAAGGCTTTCCGCGAGCTCCTTGCTGACGGAAAGTTGACAGTTCCCGATGCGGTTATGGTGCAGGTGGCCACGCCCAGCCGAGAGCGCGTCGAGCACTACCAGGCACTACGGGTCAAGGTGGAGCGCGAGGTTGGTCGGATTAATGGCGAATTCGGCCGGGTCGGCGTGCCGGCGGTGCATTACCTGCATCAGTCGTACAGTCGCAGTGAACTCGCCGCGATGTACGTCGCCGCTGATGTGATGATGGTGACACCGCTGCGAGACGGAATGAATCTGGTAGCCAAGGAGTACGTCGCGTCTCGCGCCGACCAGGGCGGCGCGCTCGTGCTCAGTGAATTCGCCGGCGCCGCAACGGAGCTGCGCCAGGCCTTTTTGTGTAACCCGCACGACCCGGACGCGGTCAAGGACGCCCTGCTCCGGGCAGTGCACGTGGAGAAAACCGAGGCACGCCGCCGGATGCGGACAATGCAACGTCACCTGCGTACCCACGACGTGGGCCACTGGGCCAAGTCTTTCCTCTCCGAGCTTGGAGTTTCCGAGGCGGAGGCCGAGTGAACACGACCGTCAACGATGGAGCGGCGATGGCCACCGGGGTGATGGACCCCGAGCTGCGCTCCGCCATCGGCCGGATCGCCCGGGTTCCCCAGCTCCTGGTCGCCTGCGACTATGACGGCACACTGGCGCCGATCGTGGAGGACCCGAGCACGGCCGTCCCGCTTCCCGAGTCGGTCGCTGCGGTCCGCGCGCTCGCCGCGCTGCCGCAGACCACAGTGGCGGTCGTCTCCGGCCGGGCGCTGCGCGACCTGGCCGCGCTGTCCCGACTGCCCAGCGAGGTGCACCTCGTCGGCAGCCACGGCTCCGAGTTCGACATCGGCTTCGTCGAGCGACTCTCCCCCGAGCTGGTCGCGGTGCGTCAGCAGGTGCGCAACGCGCTGCGTGACATCGCCTCCGCGCACCCGGGCATTCGGCTGGAACGCAAGCCGGCCAGCGTCGCCGTGCACACCCGAGGGGTCGACCCGGAGGTCGCCGCAGCCGCCATCGAGGCGGTCCGCAACGGCCCGGCGACCTTCGACGGCGTCACCGTGACCCAGGGCAAGGAGGTCATCGAGCTCTCCGTCGTGGCCACCCACAAGGGCACCGCACTCGACCAGTTGCGGACCCAGCTCGCCTCCAGCGCGGTGCTGTTCATCGGTGACGACATCACCGACGAGAACGGGTTCGCCCACCTGCACGGTCCCGACCTCGGCATCAAGATCGGCCCCGGGGACACCCAGGCCAGCTACCGGGTCGCCGACCCGCTGGAGGCCGCCCGCGCGCTGGCGCTGCTGCTGGAGACCCGTCGACACTGGCTGTTCGGCGAGAGGGCGGTGCCGATCGAGCGCCACTCCATGCTGGCCAACGGTCGTACCGTCGCTCTGCTCACCCCCGAAGCCAAGGTGAGCTGGCTCTGCCACCCCAAGCCGGACTCGGCGGCGATCTTCGCCGACCTGGTGGGTGGCAGCCCGGCCGGTCACTTCAGCGTCGCCCCGGAACGCGGCGGCATCCCGCTGGGCCAGCGCTACCGCTCCGGCACGATGACAGTGGAGACCCGGTGGTCCGGGCTCACCGTCACCGACTGGCTGGACAAGCCGGCCCGGGAGACCACTCCGGACGACAGCCCCGCGGTCATCACCGGCGACTCGACCCTGATCCGGGTGCTCACCGGCAGCGGCAGGGCCCGGGTGGAGTTCGCGCCGAGGCCCGAGTTCGGTCAGGTCGCCGTGCAGTTGCAGCCGATCGGCGACGGCCTGCTGGTGCTCGGCTCCAACGAGCCGGTAGCGCTCTACGCCCCCGGCGTGGAGTGGGAGGTCGGCAACGACGGCGGGTACGAGACCGCCAAGGCGATCGTCGACCTCTCCGCCGCCGGCGGGCAGGTCGTGCTGGAGTTGCGCTTCGGCACGCACAGCCTTGAGCACCACCGGGTGCCGATCCACGAGCGGCAGGCCGCCGCCGAGCAGCCGTGGAAGGACTGGGTGGCCTCACTTCGGCTGCCGTCCACCAGTCGCGACCTGGTCGCCCGCAGCGCGCTCACCCTCCGTGGGCTCTGCCACGAGGCCACCGGCTCGATCCTGGCCGCAGCGACCACCTCGCTCCCCGAGGAGCTGGGCGGCGTCCGCAACTGGGACTACCGCTACTGCTGGCTGCGCGACGCGGCGCTGACCGCCCGCGCGCTGGTCGACCTCGGTTCCATCGAGGAAGCCGAGGCACTGCTGCGCTGGGTGGACGGCTGCATCGAGCGCACCGGCGGCCACCCGGAACGCCTGCACCCGCTCTACACCATCGACGGGTACGAGCTGGGCGCCGAAGCGGTCATCGACACGCTGCCCGGCTACGCCGGCTCCCGGCCGGTCCGCGTCGGCAACCTCGCCAACCACCAGTTGCAGCTGGACGTCTTCGGCCCGATCGCCGACCTGATCGCGGCCGTCGCCGACGCGCGCGGCTCGGTCCGCGACGACGAGTGGCGGGTCCTGGAGAACATGGTCGAGGCGGTTCGTCGCCGCTGGCACGAGCCCGACCACGGCATCTGGGAGGCCCGGCTGCCACCACGGCACCACGTGTTCTCCAAGGTGATGTGCTGGATGACAGTGGACCGCGCCCTGCACGTGATGCGGGAGCACGGCGGCGAGGACCGACCCGAGTGGAAGGACCTGCGCGACCGGATCGGCTCCAACGTGCTGGAGCACGGCTGGCACGCCGACGTCGAGGCGTACAGCGTCGCGTACGGCGACGAGGACATGGACGCCTCGTCGCTCTGGATCGGGCTCTCCGGCCTGCTTGCCGGTGACGACCCGCGCTTCCTGTCCACCGTCCTGCGCATCGAGGCGGATCTGCGCAGCGGCCCGGTCGTCTACCGCTACCACTGGGACGACGGCCTGCCCGGCCGTGAGGGCGGTTTCCACATCTGCACGGCGTGGCTGATCGAGGCGTACCTGCGCACCGGTCGCCGCACCGACGCCGAGGAGCTGTTCGCGCAGATGGTGCTCACCGCGGGCCCGACCGGGCTGCTCCCCGAGCAGTACGACCCGCTCGCCGAGCGCGGCCTGGGCAACCACCCGCAGGCGTACAGCCACCTCGGGCTGATCCGCTGCGCGCTGCTGCTGGACAACATGCTCAAGCAGTAGTTCGACAGCACGTAGGACGGGCCGGAGTGCTAGCGCTCCGGCCCGTCGCACTATCCGGGACGCGCAGTCCAGGCCCTGGTCGATCATGCAGTTATGGTGTCCAGTTTCGAGCTATAACGGCTGCTTTGTCACCCACCACAACTCCATGATCGACGGAGCGGAGGGCGGGGGCGGGGGCGTTCAGGCGTCGAGCGTGCCCACCACGTCGCCCACCACCACGACCGCAGGCGGACGCAGGTCGGCGGCGAGTGCGTCGGCGGCCACCGCGTCGAGCGTCGACCGCAGCACCCGCTGGGCACCTGTGGTGGCCTCCTGGACGACGGCGGCCGGCGTCTGCGGTGGCCGGCCGTGCGCGATCAGGGTGGCCGTGATGGCGGCGAGGTTCTTCAGCCCCATCAGGATCACCAGGGTGCCGCGCAGACCCGCGAGGGCTTCCCAGCGCACCAGCGAGGCCGGCGAGTCGGGCGCCAGGTGCCCGGAGACCACTGTGAACTCGTGCGCCACCCCACGATGGGTGACCGGGATGCCGGCCGCGGCCGGCGCGGCGATCGAGCTGGTCACCCCCGGCACGACGGTCACCGGCACGCCGGCCTCCGCGCACGCCAGCAGTTCCTCGCCGCCCCGCCCGAAGACGTACGGGTCACCGCCCTTGAGCCGCACCACGAAGGCGCCGGCCAGGGCGCGGTCCACCAGGATCTGGTTGATCTCCTCCTGCGCCCGGGACGGGCCGTAGGGGATCTTCGAGGCGTCCACCAGCTCGACGTCGGGGCGCAACTCGTCCAGGAGCAGCCCCGGCACCAGGCGGTCGGCGACCACCACGTCCGCCTCGGTGAGCAACCGCCAGCCCTTCACGGTGATCAGCTCCGGGTCCCCCGGCCCTGCCCCGACCAGCGCCACCCGCCCGGCGGTCGTCCCGGTGGAAGCGTCGGAACGGCCGGCGATCCCGTCCGGTTCCAGGCGGACCGCCAGGAGGTCACGGATCGCGTCGCGGACCGTCATCGCCCGGCGCGGGTCGCCGCCGCCGAGCACCGCGACGGTGACCGGGCCGTGCCGGGTCACCGCCGGGGTCCAGGCGGTGGCGGCCGTGCGGTCGTCGGCCCGGACGCAGAAGATCCGCCGCTCGGCGGCGACGGCGCTCACCGAGGCCGCCGCCAGCGGGTCGTCGATCGCGACCTGGACCAGCCACGCGCCGTCCAGGTCCTCGGGCACGAACCGGCGCGGCACCCAGTGCAACCGTCCCGCGTCGACCCGGGCGCGCAACGCCGGGGTCAGCTCCGGTGCCACCAGCAGGACGTCCGCACCGGCGTCCAGCAGCGCGGGCACTCGCCGGGTCGCGACCGCGCCACCGCCGACCACGACCACCCGCCGCCCGTCGAGCCGCAGACCGAGGGGGTACGGATTGGAGGTCACGCCGCACCACCGGGGCGGACGACTCGCTCGCTGTGTGTGGTCACTTCTCGGCCACGCCGGCGGAGTCGAAGGTGGCTACCTCGTGCAGCACCCGGACGGCACCGGTGACCACGGGCAACGCCAGCAGCGCGCCGGTGCCCTCGCCGAGGCGCAGCCCCAGGTCGATCAGCGGGTCGAGGCCGAGGTGTCGCAGTGCCACAGTGGCGCCGGGCTCGGCCGAACGATGACCGGCGACCATGGCACCGACCGCCGCCGGGGCGAACGCGACGGCGGCCAGCGCGGCCGAGACCGCGATCACGCCGTCCAGCAGCACCGGCGTACGGCGGGCCGCGGCACCCAGGATCAGCCCGGCCAGCGCGGCGTGCTCCAGGCCACCGACGGCGGCCAGCACACCCAGCGGGTCGGCCGGGTCGGGCGAGTGCCGGGCCAGCGCGGAGCGCACCACGGCGACCTTGTGGGCGTACGTCGGGTCGTCGATCCCGGTGCCCCTGCCGGTGGCGTCGAGCGGGTCGGCACCGGTGAACGCGGCGATCAGCGCGGCGGCCGGGGTGGTGTTGCCGATGCCCATGTCACCGGTGAGCAGGATGCCGGCCCCGGCGTCGATCAGCTCGTCGGCGATCCGGATGCCGGTCTGCACCGCCGCCAGCGCCTCGTCCCGGGTCAGCGCGGCGGTCACCGTGAAGTCGCGGGTGCCCCGGCGGACGGACGCGACAACCAGTCGGGGCACCGCCGGGTCGAGCACCGCCGGCCCGGGCCCAGCCCGGTCGGGCCCAGCCGGGTCGGACCCAGCCCGGTCGGGCCCAGCCCGGTCGTCAAGCCCGGCCGGATCGGCGATCGGTCCGGTGGGCAGCGGGGTGGCCACACCGACGTCGACAACGGTGACCGACGCGCCGGCCTGCCGGGCGAACGCGTTGACCACCGCCCCGCCGGCCAGGAAGTTGCCGATCATCTGCCCGGTGACCTCCTGCGGCCACGGGCTGACCCCCTGGGCGTGCACCCCGTGGTCGCCGGCGAAGATCGCCACGGCGGCCGGCTCGGGCAGCGGCGGTGGGCAGGCCCCGGCCAGCCCGGCGAGGCGTACCGAAAGATCCTCCAGAGCGCCCAGCGAGCCCGCCGGCTTGGTCAGCCGGCCGTGCAGCTCGCGGGCGGCGGCCATGGCCGCTTCGTCCGCCGGTCGGATCGCCGCGATCGTGGTCTCCAGCATCATGCCTCCATGGTCTCGCGCAGCACCTCGATGAACGCGTCGGTGGTGTTACGGTCGCGCACCGCCACCCGCAGCCAGTCCGGGCCGAGGCCGGGAAACGTGTCGCCACGGCGTACCGCCCAGCCCCGCTCCCGCAGCGCGGCTCGGATCGCGCTCGCGCCCGGCAGGTGCAGCAGGACGAACGCGCTGGCGGGGCGGCCGACGACGCGTACACCGGGCAGATCTTCCAGGCGGGCGACCAGGTGGTCGCGGTCGGCGGCGAGATCGGCGGCGATCGCGCGTTCGGCCTGGACCGCGACGGCGGTGGCGCAGGCGGACGCGGCGGCCAACGCGGGTGTCGAGACGGCCCAGAGCGGCTGGACGGCGGCCAGCCGGGTCAGCAGCTCCGGGGCGCCGAGCAGGTAGCCGATCCGGAGACCGGCCAGGCCCCAGGTCTTGGTGAGGCTGCGCAGGATGAGCAACCCCGGCAGGTCGCGCCGCTCGGCCAGCGACTCCGGTTCGCCGGGATGGCCGGGGGCGATGGTGGTGTCGGCGAACGCCTCGTCGACCACCAGCACCCGGCCGGGGCGGGCCAGCGTGGCCAGCGTCTGCGCCGGGTGCAGCACCGAGGTGGGGTTCGTCGGGTTGCCGATCATCACCAGGTCGGCGTCGGCGGGCACCCGGGACGGGTCGAGCCGGAAGTCGTCGGCGGGGTCCAGCAGCACTCGCTCGACCGGGTGCCCGGCGGCCCGCAGCGCCGCCTCCGGCTCGGTGAACTGGGGGTGCACCACCACCGGTCGGCGCACCCCGCGCAGCGCCTGGGCGATCAGCACGAAGCCCTCGGCCGCGCCTGCGGTGAGCAGCACCTCGTTCGGGTGACGGCGGTGTCGGGCGGCGACCGCCGCCCGGGCCGCCGTCGGGTCCGGATAGCGCGCCAGGTCGGTCAGGGTCGCGGCGATCGGGCCGGCCAGCCAGGCGGGAGGCGCTGCCTGGCGGACGTTGACGGCGAGATCGATCAGGCCTTCGGTCGCCTCCGCGTCGCCGTGGTGCGCGAGGTCCGGCTCGGCCCCGGCGGTCGGGACCATCCCACTCGGCTGATCAGACATGTCCGCGATCCTGCCGGGAAGGTGGCCGGTGGGACAGTCGATCTCGGCGTAAGCCACGTCACCACCCGCCGGTTTAAGAGTTCTTCTCAGGTACGAATCGGAAATGTCATAACTTGGCCATGTGAGTAACCGACCCCTTACTGCCGCTGGTCGACTCGTCCCTCTACTCCGCGCCGGACTGATCGCCGGAATCGTGATCGCCGCCGCCGCGTACCCACTGGTCGCCCTCACCGGGCTCGGCGCGAAGGCCACCGCGCACGCCACGGAGCAGAAGACCAGGCTGCTGACCACGGCGCTGCCCGCCGAGACCTCGTACGTCTACGCCCCGGACGGCAAGACCGTGCTGACCATGTTCTACGAGGAGTACCGGCAGTACACCAAGCTGTCGGACATGTCGCCGAACATCCAGCAGGCGATCGTCGCCGCCGAGGACTCACGGTTCTACCAGCACCACGGCGTCGACCCGAAGGGCGTCGCCCGCGCCTTCGTGTCCAATGCCCGCTCCGGCGGCTCCCAGGGTGCGTCGACGCTGACCATGCAGTACGTCCGGATGGCCCTGCGGGACAGCGCGACCACGCCCAAGGAGGTCCAGGAAGCCACCCAGCAGACCAGCCTTCGCAAGGTCAAGGAGATGCGGATGGCGCTGGACCTGGAGAAGGAGATGAGCAAGGAGCTGATCATGGAGCGTTACCTGAACTCGGCGTACTTCGGGCACCGGGCGTACGGCATCTACGCGGCCAGCGAGATCTTCTTCTCCAAGACCCCGAAAAACCTGACCCCGGTCGAGGCCGCCACCCTCGCCGGGCTGGTCAAGTCCCCGTCGGAGTACGACCCGGCCGACTCCGACCAGAAGGAGGCCACCGGGCGACGTAACTACGTGCTGGACCGGATGAGCCAGCTCGGTTACCTCTCCCCCGACTCGGCCGCCGCCGCCAAGTCCGAGCCGATCCGGCTGAAGCTGACGACCCCGCCGCACGACTGTGCCGCGGTGGCGGAGAAGTACAACAGCTGGGGCTTCGCCTGCGACTACCTGAAGAACTGGTGGAGCGCGCAGCCCGCGTTCGGAGCGAACCGGCTGGAACGCATGGACAAGCTGCGCCGGGGCGGCTACCGGATCGTGCTCAGCATCGACCCGAAGATCCAGGAGGCGGCGGAGAAGAACGTCGGTTCCAAGGAGGCCACCGGCAGCCCGTTCGCCAACGGGATCGTGGTCTCCGAGCCGGGCACCGGGCGGGTCAAGGCGATGGCGGTGAACCGGACGTACTCGCTGGATCTCAGCGAGAACCCGCAGAGTTCCAATCCCGAGGCCGGGCCGAAGGTGAAGGCCAACTACCCGAACACTGTGGCGCCGCTGCTCGGCGGCGGTGACCTGGCGGGCTACCAGGCCGGGTCGACGTTCAAGATGTTCCCGATGCTGGCCGCGCTGGACTCGGGGATGACGCTCTCCACCTCGTTCAACGCCCCCTACCGCTACCGGTCGTCCGTCTACGACGGTTGGGCGCCCTCCAACGCCAGCGGCGCGATGACCGGTCAACAGACCATGTGGTCCGGTTTCGGCAAATCGGTCAACACGTACTTCGTCTGGTTGGAGGAGAAGGTCGGCGCGGACCGGGCGGTCCGGTTGGCCGAGCAGCTCGGGCTGCGGTGGCGCACCGACGTCGACCGGGACCACGCGTCCCCGGACAAGGCGAAGCAGTGGGGCGCGTTCACCCTGGGCGTCTCCGACGCCACCCCGCTGGAGATGGCGAACGCCTACGCCGCCATCGCCGCCGACGGCCGCTACTGCGAGGCGATCCCGGTGCAGTCGATCATGAACCGGGACGGCACGCCGACCACGTACGCCACCCCGGGCGGCATCCATCGCGAGGTGGCCAAGCCCCGCTGCCGGCAGGTGGTCAGCGCGGACGCCGCTCGGGCGGCCACCGACGCGGCCCGCTGCCCCACCGGCGACACCCCGGCGCGCGGGAGCTGCGGCGGCTGGTCCACCGCCGACAGCGTGCGGGGCACAGTCGGACGCCCGGTGGCCGGCAAGACCGGTACCACCGACAGCACACGATCCGCCTGGTTCGTCGGCTACACACCGGAGTTGGCCGCGGCGAGCTTCATCTCCGACCCGGACAACCCGTTCAACGCGGTCGGTGACGGGCAGTCCCAGATCCCGATCAAGGCGGTGTCGGAGACGCTGCGCGACGGCCTGAAGGGCACACCGACCCGCCAGTTCACCCCACCGTCGGACGCGATCGTCGGCTGACCAGCCGGCGGGTCAGCGCAGGTCGGCGGCGACGAACGACCACAGTTCGAGATCCACCCGGCCGCCGCCGACCAGCCCGGCATTGCGCAGCAGGCCCTCGTAGCTGAACCCCGCCTTCTCGGCGACCCGGCGCGAGGCCAGGTTGCCGGGTGCCACCCGCAGCTCGACCCGTTGGAAGCCGTGCTCCAGGATCAGCGCGATGGCCACCGCGTCGACGGCCTCGGCGGCGAAGCCGAAGCCCCGCGCGTGTGGCGCCATCGCGTAGGAGACCTCGGTGAGACGGGCACCCCAGTCGGTGCGCCGCGTCCACAGCGAGCCCACCACCTGGTCGTCCTCGCGTCGGACCACCGCATAGTGGTCACCCTCGCCGCTGTCCCGGCGCTGCCGGGCCAGCTCCGTGCACCAGGCGTGCCCGTCGATCGGGCCGGAGTCGTCGGGCAACGGCAGCCAGCGCCGGGTCAACTTGTCGGCGAAGATCTCACCGGCCGCCTCCGCGTCCGCCGAGGTGAGTCGCCGCACCTCCGTACGCGGGGTGGAGACGGTCAACGCCGGGAATCGGCGCACCGCCACCTGACCGATCACGCCGGCACCCCGCCGGGCTGCGCCGGCACCGCCTCGTTCGTCGGCTCGGCCGCCGCGGCGACCAACCGGGCCGCCGTCGCCGGATGACCGGCCCAGTGCAGGGTGAGCTGCGAGGCGTGCACGTTGCGCCAGACGAACCCCTCCGGCGTGCCGCCCTCCCAGCTCCACGCCGGGCGCTGACCAGCGCGGGGGGTGAGCACCGCACGGTGCGCCTTGTGGCCGACCAGCACCGTGCCCTGGGCGGCGACCACGCTGTCGGTCTGGGCGGTCGCCTCCCGGTAGCCGGCCACCAGACCGTCCCGGCTGACGCCGATCGCGTCCAGGACACCGCACATCGGCAGCCCGTCCAACTCCCGGGCCAGCCATAGCAGCCCGGCGCCCTCGGCGACCACGGGACGCCCGGTCCGCGCCAGCTCGGCCACGGCGATGCAGAGCCGCCGGTTGGCCGACAACTGCTCGGCGTACGCCTCGGGCAGCGCGCCACCGATCACCAGCGCGCGGGTGCCCACCGGCAGTGCCTCGTCGCGCAGCGGATCGACGGTGACGATCTCGGCGCCGGCGGCGCGCAGCAACTCGGCGGTCTCCGGGTGGCTGAAGCTGCCGCCCGGGCCGCCGGCCAGCGCCACCAGCGGGCGGTCCGCCGGGGCGGTGAACGCGCCGAGGGCCTCCTCGGGAGACCAGGCGGGGGCGGGCAGCTCCGGGGCGGAGCGGGCCAGCCCGAGCAGTCGTTCCAGGTCGACAGTGGCGGCGACGGCCTCGCCCAGCCGACGGACCGCGCGGACGGCGTCGGCGGAGCCGTCGACCACCGGTGCCACACCGTGCCGCCGCGACGGCAGCACCGCCGGCAGGTCCTGGCGACGCAGCGCACCGTAGACCGGCACACCCACGTCGTCCAACGCCTCGCGCAGCATCGCCTCGTGCCGCGACGACGCCACCCGGTTGAGGATCACCCCGCCGAGCCACAACTGCTCGTCGTACGAGCGGAAACCGTGCACCAGGGCCGCCACCGACTGACCCATCGCGGCCACGTCGACGACGAGCACCACCGGGCTGCGCAGCGCCGCGGCCGCCGCGGCCGTCGACTCCTGCTCCGGGCGGCCACCGACCGCGTCGTACAGGCCCATGCTGCCCTGCACCACGGCGAGCCCGGCACCGGCGGCACCGTGCGCCACCAGCGGGGCGAGCCGGTCCATGCCGACCAGCCGGGGATCGATCACCCGACCCGGCCGACCGGAGGCGAGGCCCAGGTAGGCGGCGTCGACGTGGTCCGGACCGAGCTTGAACCCGGCGACGTCCACCCCCCGCTCGGCGAGCGCGGCGAGCAGCCCGATCGCCAGCGCGTTCTTACCGTGCCCGGAGGACGGTGCGCTGAGCACCAGGCGCGGCACGACGGTCATCATCGACTCCTCGCGAGCGGTGGCGGGTACGCGACGGGACGACCGGGGCCGATCCGTCGGCGTGACGATACCCGTCCGGCTGGAGACGTGAGCACCGCCAACCGAGGCCACCGGACCGGTTCCTGGCACGGCTCCGGCCCGGTCCAGGTCAGTGGCGCCGGTCATACGAGTAGCCTCGGTGCCGTGTACCGGTTCCTGCTGAGCCCACGCTGGCTGGGCGCTCTCGCGCTGACCCTGGTTGCCGCCGCCGTCATGGTGTTCCTCGGCAACTGGCAGCTGGACCGCTACCGGGGGCGTACCGAGGTCAACGAGCGGATCGACGCGGGCCAGCGGATGACCCCGACGCCACTGGCCGACGCGCTGCGCGCTCCCACCGGCGGCGCGGGCACGACAGGCCCGGCCCCCGCCGAGGACAAGGTCTGGACGCGGGTGACAGTCACCGGCCGGTACGACCCGACGAACACCGTGCTGGTCCGTGGTCGGACGGTGGACAGCCGGGTCGGCTTCGAGGTGCTCACCCCGCTGGTTCTCGCGGACGGCACGGCGCTGCTGGTGGACCGGGGCTGGATCCCGCCGGCGCCCGGTGGGGCGACCGCCCAGCCGCAGGTGCCGGCCGTGCCGACCGGCGACGTGACAGTTGTCGGTCGTGTGCATGAGACCGAGAGCGGCGCCGGCGCGGTGGCGCGGCGCGACGGGCGGCTGGAGATCCGACGGATCGGGGTGTCACGCCTGGCCGGCGAACTGCCCTACCCGGTCTATGGCGCCTATCTACTGCTGGACGAGCAGACCCCGGCGGCCGACCCGGTGTTCAAGGCGGTGCCGGTCGGGCACGCCAACAACTGGCAGAACTTCGGATATGTCGTGCAGTGGTGGCTCTTCGCGGTGATGGCCCTGTTCGGCTACGGCTGGGTGGCCCGCCGCGAGGCACGCCGCGCCGCCGGCCTCGGCACCACCCCGGCTCCGCTGGACCGCGCGGCCGAGCCCACACCGAGCGCGTCCGCCTGACCGGCCCGGCCCGACCCGGTCCGTTCCGGTGACTCAACCGGACACTCGGGGGCACCGGGCACACCACGGCAGCCGGTAGTCTCCGCCGGGTGTTCACCTCACGTTGGGGGTCCCGATGAGCGTGGATCCCACAGCACCGCTGCCCGAGCCCGTTCCGGAGACCCGGGCGCACCCGCCGATCGACCCGTGGGCCGCCGAACCACCGACCGCGCCACTGCCGACGACGGCGCCCCCGGCCGCTGCGGCTTCCGACCTGCCGCCGACGACACCGTTCCCGGCCGCACCGGCACCAGCGCAGTTCTCCGGGCCTCCGGCCCAGTTCTCCGCACCGCCCGCGCCCTTCTCCGGGCCGCCGGCCCAGCCGGCCGGGGCATGGGGACCGGCCCAGCCGGCCGAGGGATGGACGCCGGCCCAGCCGGCCGGGGCGTGGCCGGCGGTCGGGCCAAACCCGCCGACCCCGATGGCGGTGCCCCCGGCCCTGGCCGGCTACGCCAGCGGGCCGGAGGTGGTCGCGGTGCAGATCGCCGAGATCGCGGTGAGCCCACCCGTCATCCGTACGCCGGCCGGGGTGCTGCCGCTGGCCGGGGCGACCTGGCACGTGGCCGACTACTGGCAGCGCGAGGAGAAGGTGGCCACCTGGGCGCTGATCTGCGC
The DNA here is from genome assembly GCF_018070245.1 of Micromonospora sp. M61. Classification (NCBI taxonomy): domain Bacteria; kingdom Bacillati; phylum Actinomycetota; class Actinomycetes; order Micromonosporales; family Micromonosporaceae; genus Micromonospora; species Micromonospora sp. M61. Next base: position 58,587 of record NZ_JAGPYA010000007.1, read on the forward strand.
CATCGTCGGCTTCTTCTGCCTGTTCGTCTTGAGTTTGCTCTTCCTGCTGGTCAAGGAGACCCGGCACCACGGCACGGTGCAGGTGACGGTGACCAACGGCGCGCAGCAGTACGTGGCGCGGATCCCGGTCGCCGATCAGGCTCAGGTGGCGCACATCAACAACCAGGTGAACTACGCGAGGTCGCTGTCCAGCAGGTGACCCGGGCCGGTGCGGCCGGTCAACCGGCGGGACGGCCGGCGTGGATCGCGCGGACGGCGTCGATGGTGTCCGCCTCGGCGGCGGACTTGTCATCGCGATACCGCACCACCCGGGCGAACCGCAGCGCCATCCCCCCGGGATAGCGGGAGCTGGTCTGCACCCCGTCGAAGGCGATCTCCACCACCTGCTCGGGCCGGACCCGGACCACCCAGTCGCCGCGCTCGACCGCGAGGTCGAGGAACCGCTCGGTCTGCCACCGCAGCAGCTCGTCGGTGAGCCCTTTGAACGTCTTGCCGAGCATGACGAAGTCGCCGGTGTGCGGGTCGCGCGCCCCCAGGTGCAGGTTGGACAGCCAACCCTTGCGCCGGCCACTGCCCCACTCGACGGCGAGCACCACCAGGTCGAGGGTGTGCCGGGGCTTGACCTTGACCCAGGCGGCACCGCGCCGGCCGGCGTCGTAGGGGGCGTCCGGTGCCTTGACCACCACGCCCTCCTGCCCGGCGTCCAGCGCGGCAGCGAACGCGGCGGCGGCCTGCTCGGGCCCGTCGACCTCCATCCGACCGACCAGCAGCGACGAGTCGACCGCGCCGGCGAGGGCGGCCCACCGCTCCCGGCCGGGCAGATCGATCAGGTCCTCGCCGTCGAGGTGCAGCAGATCGAAGAAGTACGGAGTGAGCACTGTCGCGCCGGTGCTGGCGGCTGCCGCGAGCACCGCCGGGGCGACGGGAGTGCGGCCGGTGGTGCTGGGGGTGGTGCGTCGGGCGGCCCGACTGGAGGTCTGCTGGAACGGCAGCGGACGGCCCGTCTCGTCCAAGCCGATCGCCTCGCCGTCGAGCACCAACTCGCGGCCCGGCAGGGCCCGGACCGCGGCGACCACCTCGGGAACCCGGGCGGTGATCTCGTCGAGGCTGCGGGTGAAGACGGCGATGTCGGCGCCCGAGCGGTGCACCTGGATGCGGATGCCGTCGAGCTTCACGTCGACCACCGCCGGCGTGCCGGTCGCGGCGAGTGCCTCGTCGACCGAGGGGGCGCTCTGCGCCAGCATCGGTGCCAGCGGCCGGCCGACCTGAAGGCCGAACCCGGCCAACTCGGCGGCCCCGCCGGACAGCGCGGCCACCGCCACGGCACGCAGGTCACCGGCGAGCAGCAGGGCCCGTCGGACCGTCGCCACCGGCACCTCGGCGGCCCGGGCGACCGCGTCGGCGAGCAACCCCGCCTGGGCGCCCTGGCGCAGCTCGCCGCTGAACAGGCCGGTGAGCAGACGCTGCTCCTCGGCGGTCGCCGCCGCGTAGAGGGCACCGAGCAGCGCCCGCCGTCGGGCCTGCGAACCCGTGCCCGCCACGGCGGCGATCTGCTCGATGGCCGCGTCCACGGACGCCACCGTCAACGTCGGCTCGGCGGCCGGTGGCGGCAGGTCACGCAGGCTCGCGTAGCCCACCCCGGTCTGTCGTTGGCGCAGCTCACCGGCGAGATAGCCGGCACCGGGCTCGACCTCGCCCGGGTCGAGCCGGCGCAATGCGTCAGCGAGCAGCTCCACCTTGGCCCGCCGGCCGCTGGTGGCGCTGACGGCAGCGGAGGTGGCTGCCAGGTCGAGGAACCGCACGCAGCTCATCCTGCCAGTCACCTCCGACACCGCCCGGGCATTGCCGTGCCCGGGCGGTGTCGGCAGGTTGCCGCCCACCAACGCGGACGACGATCAGGCGGAGACGGGCTCCTCGATGCGCAACCCCCGGGCACGGACCTCGCCAGCGACACGGGAGAGCACCGAGTCGAGGGCGACCAGTGCGGCGGAGAGCTCACCGAGCTGTTCGTTGAGCGTGTCCTCGGACCACGCGGAGACGTCGACGTCCCCCAGCGCGCTGACAGCGGCCCCCAACCGGGCCATCACCTCGTTCGTACTCATGTACGAAAGGCTATAACAGCTGACCATCCGACACGCCGTAAACTCGCAGATCAGGCCCGAAATCGCCGTTCCGTGACCTAACTACGCGCAGCGGCGACATTGCCGAGCAGCAACGCCTCGGCGAGGCAGACCTTGGCGAACTCACCCAGGTGCAGACTCTCGTTCGGGCCGTGCGCACGGGCGTGCGGGTCCTCCACGCCGGTCACCAGGATCGCCGCATCCGGGAACATCTCCTGGAAGGTGGCGATGAACGGGATCGAACCGCCGATGCCGACGTCCACCGGGTCGGTGCCGTCCCAGGCAGCCCGGAAGGCCGACCGGGCGGCGTCGAACATCGGCCCGGACGCGTCGATCACGCACGGGTTGCCGTCGTGCTCCAGGCTGACGGTCACCTGGGCACCCCACGGAGCGTGCTTCTCCAGGTGCGCGCGAATCGCCGCGTACGCCCGCTTGGGGTCGTCACCGGGAGCGAGACGGACGTTGAGCTTCGCCTTCGCGGCCGGGACCAGGGCGTTCGGCGCCTCACTGGTGGACGGCGCGTCGATGCCGAGCACCGCCACCGCGGGCTTGGTCCAGAGCCGGTCGGTGATCCGGCCGGTGCCGATGAACTGGACGCCGTCGGCCAGCCCGGCCTCGTCCCGGATCCGGTCCTCGGGGTAGTCGACGGTGGCGCCCTCCCGGCCGACCAGCCCTTCCACCGCCACGTCACCGGCGTCGTCGTGCAGTGTCGACAGCAGGCGGACCAGCGCGGTGAGCGCGTCCGGCACGGCACCGCCGAACATGCCGCTGTGCACCGCGTGGTCCAGCGTGCGCACCTCGACGAAACAGTTGACGACGCCGCGCAGCGAGGTGGTCAACGCCGGTACGCCGATGTCCCAGTTGCCGGAGTCAGCGATCACGATGACGTCCGAGGTGATCTCGTCGCGATGCTCGATCAGCAGCTGCTCCAGCGAGTCGGAGCCGTACTCCTCCTCGCCCTCGATGAAGAGCACCACACCGACCGGCAGCGCGTCCCCGTACGCCCGCAGCGCCGCGACGTGCGCCATGATGCCGGCCTTGTCGTCGGCCGCGCCCCGGGCGTAGAGGCGGCCGTCGCGCTCCACCGGCTCGAACGGGTCGGACTCCCACAGCGACCGGTCGCCGACCGGCTGCACGTCGTGGTGGGCGTAGAGCAGCACGGTGGGCGCACCGGGCGGGGCCGCCCGACGGCCGATCACCGCGGGCTGACCGCCGGAACGCACGATGTCGACGTCCAGGCCGCAGCCGCGCAGCAGTTCGGCGACCGCCTCGGCGGAACGTTCCACGTGTGAGTGGTCGAAGCCCTCGAAGGCGATGCCGGGGATGCGGACGAGACGTTCCAGGTCGGCGCGTACGCCGGGCATCTCCCGCTCGACGGCGGCCCGCACCTCGGACTCGGACATGATCGGTGAGGTCATGACCGGCATCGTATGCCGGCCTTACCCCGACGTGCTGGCCGAGCCCGTACCGTCACCGCCGCCCGCCGGCCCGGTGCCCGCCCGCGCGCCGGGTGCGGCCCGGCCGGCGCGCTGCGCGCGGCCGGCTGCCTCGGTGGCGGCGTCCATCCAGGAGCGGGCCCGACCGGCGGTGCCGCCGACCCACTCGCCGACGTCGCTGGCGCCGTCGCCGAGCCGGCGCAGCAACCCGACCAACGGGTCGGTGGACCGGCTGAACTCCTCCCGGTACGACTCTGCAGCGGCCTTGATCTCCTCCGACACGCTGGTCGAGCTGTCGTCGTCGCGGCGCGGGTAGTCACCGGCCAGCACCCGCCCGTACGCCCCGGAGTCGATCCACTGGCGGAGCTGCGCCGCCCGGGCCACCGGGGCCGGATGGGTGCTCCACGCCGTCATCCTGATCTTGTGCAGGCTGTCACGAAGGTCGCCGCCGCCGGCGTACTCGGCGGCCTGCTCCAGGAACGCGGCGGTGTCGATCTGGGACAGGTCACCGCCGCCCGCGAGCTTCATGAGCAGCCGCAGCGCGGCCGCCGGGTCCTGCCCGGCGAGCAGACCGGCCCGGTCGGCGGACAACTCGGCCTTGCGCCACCACTCCAGCATCGCCGCGATGATCGCCCGCAGCGCGATCGCTCCCACCGGCAACCAGCTCAGGTTGGCCGCCCACCGGGTGAGAATCATGAGCATCGTCTTGTAGACCGCGTGCCCACTGCCCACGTGCCCCAGCTCGTGGCCGAGCAGGCAGCGCAGCTCGTCCTCGTCGAGGTGCTGCACGCAGGCGGAGTTGAGCACGATGAACGGCCGTTCCAGGCCCACGGCCTCGGCGCCCAACCAGGGCGACTGGGTCACGTACAGCTCGGGCAGTTCCGCCACGTCGAGCGCCGCCGCGGCCTCGGCGTAGCGCTGCCACACCGCCGGGTACTGCCGGTGGTCGACCCGGATGCCCGAGGCGAGCACGGACAGCCGGAAACCACGCTCGTTCCACATGCCGAAGAACGACCGCACCACGTCGTCGAACCCGCGCAGCTCCCGCAGGGCGACCAGAGCACCCCGGTCGGCCGGATGCTCCCAGGCCCGCGAGCTGATGCCGGTGAGGGTGATCCGGCGCCGCGCGGGCGTGTCCGTTGCCGACATGATGAGTCCCCCGATCGCCGCGCCCTGGGTGCTTCGCGTCGTGCCGTTGGCCGCCGTCCCGCCCAGTGCACTGCCGGTGGCGGCCCTCTCGCATCGTGCCGTAGCCGCTGGCGGACGTCCATGCCCCCGCTCAACCGATGCGAAGGTAGTACCGGTCCGAGTCGTGCGGCAACGTCGGCGCGCCATCCACCAGCAGGTCCGCGTGGTCGGCCGTGTCGTCGGCCGCGAAGTGCGCCTGCTCACCGGCGTGCCAGCGACGCAGCTCGGGCAGGATCTCCGGCCCGTCCCGGGCGACCGCGCGCTCCAACCGCAACGAGGCAGGCGCGGTGACGAACACGGCCAGGGTCAGCTCCGGCCGGACGACCGCACGGGCCGCGGTGACCCCCTCCAACACCAGCACCGGCGCGACCGGAACAGAAACCGGCCGCGGCAGGAAGCTCTGCCGCACCCAGCTGTAGCGCCGGTAGGCGCCGGGCCTCCCCTCCCGCAGCGGACCGAGCACCCCCTCCTCGAGACGGGGCCAGAAGGTGACCTGGTCGTCCCAACCGTCGAGCAGGTCGTCGGTGTGCACCACGGGCGGTCGGCCGCCGGACAGCGCCGCCAGGGCATCCGCGAGGCGCGCGGCGAACCGGCTCTTGCCCGCGCCACTCGGCCCGTCGACCGCGACCAGCCGGGTCCGCCCCAACCGCGCCGGGCCCGCGAGCACCCGACGGGCCAGTTCGGCGTACGCCTCGACCACTGCCACTGACGACCTGCCAGTCCGACGACCGGTCGGTCCCCCGACGTCATCGGCCGTTCCGGTGATGTCCACGGCCCTCCGCTGCGATGCCGGCCGGGTGGCCTCGGGACTCCGCGCGGCCTCGCAGTTTGGTGCCGGCCGTCCGGCCTCGGGGGTCAGCCCAGCCTCGCGTGGTGCATGACCGAAAGTATGCCGCCGGCGCCGCCCGCCCGGGTGATCGACTCCGATTCATTGAAGTAGCGGTATCCCGGTCGACCGGACACCACGATTTCCGCAAACCCGAGTGGATCACGCCGTATCAGCGGCCTGACCGGGCCGGCTGACACGTCCGACTGACCGCCCCTGGCCGGCCGTCGTCACGTCCGGGGGAATTGGGGCGGCCACGGGTGACGGGCGGCCCGTTCGCCGCCCCGGGGTGCCACCGAATCGGCATCATCGGGTGGTGCTCCGAGATGTGATGAGCCCCGGTATCGACGCCCTGCTCGAACAGGCCCGTGCCGGGCTGCACCGACTGACTCCGCAGCAGACCGTCGAGGCGGTCCGCGGCGGTGCGCTGCTGGTCGACACCCGCACCGATCTGCAACGCCGCGAACAGGGCGACCTGCCGGGCGCGGTCGTCATCGACCGTACCGTGCTGGAATGGCGGCTCGATCCGGCCAGCGCCTGGCGGATCCCGGAGGCCACCGGGTACGACCGGGAGATCGTGCTGGTGTGCCGACAGGGCTACAGCTCCAGCCTGGCCGCCGCCAGTTTGCAGACCCTCGGGCTGCGTCGGGCCACCGACATGATCGGCGGCGTCGACGCCTGGCTCGCCGCCGGCCTCCCGACAACCGACCGCCCCGCCGACATCCGCCCCTAGTCCTCCATCACCCCGCCCAGGTGCACCACCGGGCACCGCCGCGCACTGCGCACCAGCCGCCCAGGCCCCGCCCCGCCCCGCCCCGCCCTCGCCCCGTCGATCATGGAGTTGTGGTGGGGGATGAAAGGGGCTAGTGGGAGCACAACGGGCACCACAAGTGCATGATCGACCACGGCCAGCGAGTCCACGGCGGACGGAGGTGCGCCGGCGGTGGAGGCTGGGGGGCTAGTTCTGAGGCGGCGTGGTGGTTGGCGGGGGGCCGGGCGGGATGAAGGGGAGGCCCGCCGGTGGCCCGGTTTCGATGAGACGCCAGAGGGCGTCGGTGTCCAGGTGTTCCTCGACGAGGTCACCGAGCAGATCGAGCGAGCGTTCCCGGGCGGCGGCAAAGCTGGTGGCCGGTGCTACCCGGAAGCCGGTACGGCCGGCCAGGCGAGCCGTCTCGGTGAGGAACCACCGGCGGAACCCGTCGGACTCGAACGCCCCGTGCCAGTGCGTGCCGTGCACCGCGCCGAGTAGGGCTCCCTCGCCGACACCGTCGTCGCCGATCAGCAGCGGGGCCAGGGTGGGGTCGGTGTGCGAGACGTACCCGTGGTGGATCTCGTAGCCGCGCACCGGAAGGCCACCGTGCGCGGTGCCCACCGACTGCCGGACGGTCTTGCGCGGATCGAACGTGATCTCGATGGGTAGCAGGCCCAGCCCCGGCACGCTGCCCTGGCGGCTCTCCACCGGGTCATGGATGGCGCGGCCGAGCATCTGGAAGCCGCCGCAGAGGCCGAGCAGTGGCTTGCCGGCCGCCACGTGTGCGGCAACCGCGTCGGCGAGGCCCGTTTCGCGCAGCCAGGCGAGGTCGGCGACGGTTGACTTGGAGCCGGGGAGGACGACCAGGTCGGCGGCGGCCAACTCGGCTGGTTCGATGGTGAGGCGTACGCGGACACCCGGCTCGGTGGCCAGCGCCTCCACGTCGGTGGCATTGCTGATCCGGGGCAGGCGGACGACGGCCACGTCCAGCCATTCGGTGCCGTGTGGGGCGGCGGGGCGGCCGAGCACACGGCCGTGGGCGAGCGAGTCCTCCGCGTCGAGCCACAGGTCCAGTGCCCAGGGCAGCACCCCGTACGTGGGACGGCCGGTGACGTGACGCAGCATGTCCAGCCCCGGCTGGAGCAGCCCGAGGTCGCCTCGGAACTTGTTGATCACGAAGCCGGCGATCAGGGCCTGGTCGGCGGGGTCGAGCAGCGCCACGGTGCCGAACATCGAGGCGAAGACGCCACCCCGGTCGATGTCGCCGACCACGATGGTGGGCAGGTTGGCGTGCCGGGCCAGCCCCATGTTGACGTAGTCACCAGCCCGCAGGTTGATCTCGGCAGGGCTGCCGGCACCCTCGCAGATCACCACGTCGTACGTCTCCCGCAGCTCGGCCAGCGCCGCGTACGCGGTCTCGGCGAGCCGGGGACGCAGGTGCCGGAAGGTGCCGGCGGTGATGGTGTCGACGGCCTCGCCGAGCAGCACCACCTGACTCGCCAGGTCACTGCCCGGCTTGAGCAGCACCGGGTTGAACCGCAGATCGGGCGCGAGCCCACAGGCTGCGGCCTGCATGGCCTGGGCTCGTCCGATCTCGCCGCCACGCCCGTCCGGCCCGACGACCACCGCGGAGTTGTTCGACATGTTCTGCGCCTTGAACGGCGCCACCTTCACGCCCTGCCGGTGCAGCCAGCGGCAGATCCCGGCGGTGAGCACGCTCTTGCCGGCGTCGGAGGTCGTGCCGGCGACCAGCAGCCCGCCGCTCACCGCCCGCTCCCCCGCCCGGCACCAACGATTCCGCCCGCTCCGACGGCCCCGCCCGCACCGACGGACCCGCCCGCGCCAACAGCCCGCAGCCTGCGCCCGCTGACGGCGGCGACGGGCCCGAGCCCACCCGCCAGGGCGACAAGCCCACGCCCACCGGTCACGGCGGCCAACCCGCGCCGGCCCACGGCGCTGACCAGACGGCCGAGGGTCACCGGGTATGCGGCCGCCAACCCCACGGCCGCCAACCCGACAGCGCCGGAGATCCGGGCGGCACGCTTCAGGTGCCGCGCCTCCGGGCGGGGGCCGTCGCCGAGGAACGGCCGCACCTCGGAGCGCCCGAAGTAGACGTTGCGGCCACCGAGGCGGACGCCGAGCGCGCCGGCCATGGCCGCCTCGCACTGGCCGGCGTTGGGGCTCGGGTGGTCGTTGCGGTCACGCCGCCACACCTGCCAGGCCCGCTGCCGATCCCCGTGGGCGACGGGCGCGACAGCGATGGTGAGCAGCCCGGTCAGCCGGGACGGCACCAGGTTGAGCACGTCGTCCAGCCGCGCGGCGGGGGTGCCGAACCGTGCGTAGCGCGCCGACCGGTGCCCGACCATCGCGTCGAGGGTGTTCGCCGCGCGGTAGCCCAGCAGCCCGGGCAGACCGGCGACCGCGCCCCAGACCAGCGGCGCGACGACCGCGTCGGACGTGTTCTCGGCGACTGATTCGACAGTGGCGCGGGCCAACTCGGACTCGCCCAGCGTCGACGGGTCCCGTCCGCAGAGGTGACCGAGACGTTGACGGGCTGCGGGAAGGTCGCCGGCGCGCAGCGTCCGACCCATGACCGTGGCCTCGTGCCGCAGCGTGCGACCGCCCAGGACGGTCCACGTGCTGGCGGCCACGAGCACCGCCCGGGTCACCGGCCGGTGCCGGGTGGCCGCCGCGGCGACGGCCCCGAGCAGCACCGGCCCGCCCACGGCCAGCGCGGTGAACGCCACACCCGCCGTACGGTCCGGCCGGTAGAGGCGGCGCTCCAACGCTCCGGCGGCCTGACCGAAGCCGGCCACCGGATGCCACCGGCGCGGGTCACCGAGCAGCCTGTCGAGCGCGTACCCGGCCAGCAGCCCCACCGCGTTCGCCACCGGCGCTGTCCGTCGCACCCGCACCACCTCCGGCCGGCCAGCCTAGACGAGCAACCCGTGAACCAGCCCGGCCCACGGTGCTTCACCAGTGAAGGACGCTTCGTGGCACGCCAGGCGTGCCGGTCCTTCAGTTGTTGTCACGCGGGGTGACGACGCTGATCGCATCGCCACCCCGCCCCCGTAGTGCCGTTACGTCCGGTGCGGTGCTGCCGAAGCGGCAACCGACCAGCCGCCAAAGAGGCGGTGACGAGCGGCGTGGCGCCCGACCGGCACGGGATCGTCAGGCGCCCGGCCCGCGAGGGCCGAACCGATGGGTCATGCCGGCTGCGGGACCCGGCCCCGGCCACGCCGCCCCCGACCGGACTGCGCGGGCTCCGGCTGACCCTCGTCCGGCACCGGCTCCAGCTCGTCGTCCAGGTCGGCGTTGTCCTCGTCCTCCTCGGGCGGGAGGGGCAGCTCGTCGTCGAGGTCGGGCAGGACGTCGACCGGCCCCATCCGCCCGCCGCTCGGGACGAGATCACCATCCACCGGGCCGTCGGCGAACGGGCTGGTGCGCAGCGCGGCGTAGTCGGGCAGCTCGAAGTCATCGTCCAACGGGCGGTCGTCGGGCAGCACGGGCGCCTGCCCGGCCGGGACCGGCTCGGTGGGCTCGCCGTGCACGCGGCTCTCGGCCTCCGCATCCTCCACCGTGCTGGTCGTGACACTGGGCCGGTTACGCAGGAATCGGGCCCGCCCTCGGGACAGGTCGTGGCCGACGGCGACCGCCTCCAACTCGTAGAGGCTGCGGTGGTTGCCGGCGTCGTCGGTCCAGTCGCGGGTGTAGAGCCGCCCGCAGACCACCACCGGATCGCCGACCATGACCGATGCCGCCACGCCCTCGGCGAGCTTGCGCCAGCAGTTGACGCGGACGCGCAGTGAGTTGCCGTCGACCCACCGGCCGCTGTCGCGGTCGAGCCGTCGGGCGGTCGAGGCGACCTTGAAGTTGGCCACCAGGGTGTTGCTCTGGGTGGTACGCCGCCACTCGGGCGTTGTCAGCACATTGCCGACGATTGTCACGTAGGTGTCGAACATCGTCCCTCCAGGGGGATTGGGGCCTGCCAGCGCGAGTCGACTCGACAACGAGCCTGTGCGCTGAGGGCGGCCATCACCAGCGCCCCACCTCCGACCTGTGGACAACGAAGCCACCTGTGGACAACGCCCTGATCACGCCCTCATGTGGTACGCCCGACCCGCCCGACTCGGCGTCGGCGGTTTCCGGGGCTGCCCGAACTGGGTATGCACTTGATCAACGCACCACCGACAGCTCCACGTCGACGAGAGGTCAGCGCCATGATGATCACCGAAATCGGCTCCGCAAACGTCTCCGAGGCGCAGCGATGAGCGCCGTGGCGAACCCGGCCACCGTTGCGGAGTGCCTGCGGGTGGGTGCCGGGTTCTCGCAGGGCGACCGCAACTGGATCGCCGAGCAGTTCGCCACCCTCGACGCCCGGTTGGCCAGCTTCCACGCCGACGCCACCGAGCTCGAGGTGTCGGTGAAGGACCGGGAGGCCCGCGGCCAGAAGGTCACCCTGGAGTGCTGGATCGCCGGCCGACAGAAGATCGTCACCACCTCCGCCGAGGAGGACCTGCACGCCGCGCTCAACGACGTCCGCGACGACCTGCGCCGCCGGCTCAACGACGCCAAGACCCGCCAGGAGCCCCGGCACAACAAGCACCTGCGCGACGTCCCGCAGCCGCAGAGTGAGCTGGACCCCGCCGACGGCCAGGAGCAACTGCCCGCCGCCGACCCGAGCCGCGCCGACGCGGAAACGGTCTGACCCACGCCTCGTCCCCGCGATCCTGCACCTTCGGGCCGCGCACGCAGCTGGCAGAGGCTGCGCCACGGCAACAGGAGCAGGATCGCGGGGGCAGGCGAGGATCGCGGGGGCCAGCCATAGCGCGGGCTACCGCTGAGTAGGTTCGCGGCGTAGCGTCGCGTCCGTGGAACCGGACGTGTTGGGGCCGCCGTACGAGCGGCAGACGATCAACCTGGGCACCGACGACGAAGGACCGGTCGTCGCGACTCTGGTCCGGCGGCGCGCCGAGCGCCCCACCGGGCGGGCCGTCCTCTACGTGCACGGCTTCGTCGACTACTTCTTCCAGACCCATCTGGCCGACTTCTTCGTCGAACGGGGCTGGGACTTCTACGCGCTCGACCTGCGCAAATACGGTCGCAGTCTGCTCCCGGGCCAGACCCCGAACTTCTGCCGCGACATCAGCGACTACTTCCCCGAGCTGGACGCCGCCGCCGAGATCATCCGCTCCGACGACGGGCACGACACCCTGCTGGCGATGGGCCACTCCACCGGCGGCCTGATCCTCTCGCTCTGGGCGGACGCCCGCCGCGACGCCGGCACCGTCGACGGCCTGGTGCTCAACAGCCCGTTCTTCGACCTGAACGCCCCTTGGGCGGTGCGCCGACCCCTCGCGGCCGCCGTCTCCCGCCTGGGCCGCAGGGCGCCGCACCGCATCCTGCCGTTCGGGCTGGGCACGGTGTACGGCGAGAGCATCCACTCCGACCACCGCGGCGAGTGGACCTACGACCTGGCGTGGAAGCCGCTGGCCGGGTTCCCGGTCCGGGCCGGCTGGCTGAACGCCATCCGCACTGGTCAACGCCGGCTGCGCGCCGGCCTGGACATCCAGGTGCCGGTGCTGCTGGCCTGCTCGACCCGCTCCTTCCGGGGCACCAGGTGGCACGACAACGCGACACTGGCCGACGCCGTGCTGGACGTCGAGCACATGGTCCGGTACGCGCCCCGCCTCGGCCGGCACGTAACCCTGGCCCGCTTCGACGGCGGGCTGCACGATCTCACGCTCTCCGGCCCGGCCGTCCGCAAGAAGGTCTTCGATGAGGTGGGCCGCTGGGCCGAAGCGTTCCTCGCCGCCGGCCCCACCGCCCCGGCCGATCCGGCCACCGCCGATCCCGGGTCGACCGACCTGGCGCCGGCCGCCCCGACTACCGCCGACCCCGCACCGGCCGACCCTGCGGCAGGCGGCGGGCCACCGAGCGTCGGGGCCTCCACCGGCACCGACTCGACCACCGCCGAGGCCGGGCTCCCGGAGAGCCGACGGTCCACGGCGGACACGGCAGGTGCCGCGCCGGCCGGCGGCTGACCAGTCGGGAGGGCGACGCCGGGCGCGAGTGCCGTCGCCGGGCGTGGGCTCAGACGTTGCGCCGGGCGCGGCTCAGACGTTGCGGCGCGGCTCAGACGTTGCGCCGGGCGTGGCTCAGACGTTGCGGCGTGGCTCAGATGTCGCCAGGCGTCGCCGGAAGGACGGCTCGGATCCGGTCGAAGGTCGCCACCGGGTGCTCGCCGACGCCGGGCAGCACCAGCCCAAGGCAGTACGGCGACAGCTCCCCGCTGGAGTCGAGCTGGACGACGAAGACCGGCGCGCCGACATACCCCTGCGGCAGCTCCGTGGTGATCCGCACGGCGTCCCCGTCGCGGACCACCCGCTCGATCGCGACCTCCAGCGGACGCGACCCGTCTTCGCGTACCCCATGGGCCAGCACGAAAGCGGAACCGGCGTCGGCGCCGAGGCGGGCGACCACCTCGGGCCCGGCGGCGATCCCCGCCGGGACCGGCTGAACGCGCCACCGCCAGCCGCCGTCACCGGCCAACCGGTGCAGGCCCGCGGTCGGCAGCACCGCGACCCCGTCACCCGGAAAACGGGCCCAGCCGGGCACGATGTCGACCTCGGACACGGCGGCCGGGGCGACGCCGGCCGGCTCGGTGACGCTCGTCCGCAGCCCCAGCTCGCCACCCGGCGTGCCGACCAGGTCGGCCGCCGTCAGCAGCGACTCCCCCACCGGGTCGTCGCCGCCCTGGAAGAAGAACGCGGTGCCGTGGTGCTGGTCGTCGTCCGACGACCGGTACGGAAGGATGGCGCGACCGACGACCTGGCACAGCTCGTAGGCGACGTCGCTCTCGGCGTCGGAATCCAGCAACACCAGCCAAAGGTACGGTCCGAGGCCCGGCCGGTCCGCGGGAACCCGGATGCCCACCAGGCGCCTGACATGAGACCCTGCTCGACAACGTGGACGCGGGCACCCTTTTCGCCGCCGGGCAGCAGGACGGCGGTACCCTCTGGGCGCGACATCCACGTCACGCGCGCCCGTAGCTCAGCGGATAGAGCAGGGGACTTCTAATCCCAAGGCCGCAGGTTCGAATCCTGCCGGGCGCACCACAGTCGTCCCAGGTCAACGACCTGCCTTTCCCGGTCGAGTCGATCACAACGGCCCCCGTACAGCCATTCATTCAGCCGGCGGCGGTCGATCGCCTGGTCCGTGGCCCCGGAATCGCGGTTGCCGACCCAGATCACTCCGTTACGGGCAGGCACTCTGCGAGCAGGTCGACGACGTCGCGCCAGGCTCGCTGCGCGTGCCGTGGGTGGTAGCCGACGCCGGGGAGCGTGGGGTGGTCGACCGGCGGGTGGTGGAAGGCGTGCAAGGCGCCGCCGTAGACCACGAGGCGCCAGTCGACGCCCGCGGCCTGCATCTCGGCGGTGAACGCGTCCCGTTGCGCGGGCGGCATGATGGGGTCTTCCGACCCGACCCCGGCCCACACCGGGCAGCGAATGCGCGCCGCCTCGCCCGGTCGGCCCGTGATCAGTCCGTTGACTGTCCCGATCGCGCGCAGGTTGACGCCGTCGCGCCCAAGTTCCAGCCCGATGGCGCCCCCGGTGCCGTAGCCGATGGCGGCGATCCGGTCGGGGTCGGTCCGCGGTTCGGCGCGCAACACGTCGAGCGCCGCGTGGCCGATGCCCCGCATCCGGTCGGGGTCGGCGAGCAGCGGCATGCAACGGGCCAGCATCTCCTCGGGGTCGCCCAAATAGCGCCCGCCGTGAAGGTCGAAGGCCAGCGCCACATACCCCAGCTCAGCCAGGGTGTCGGCTCGGCGGCGCTCGACGTCGCTGAGCCCCGTGCCCTCTGGTCCGAGCAGCACCGCGGGCCGGCGGTCGACACCGGCCGGGAGCGCGAGGTGCCCGATCATCGTCAAACCGTCGGCCGGATACTCGACCGTACGCGTTGTAACCGTCCTCATGAGACCGGACTGTAGCGACCGTCGAGCCCGGTCGGACCGGTCTTAGCCGCTGGCAGAACAGTGCTGTGCCTGGCATCTGCCGCGGGCAGGCCAGCATCGCTCCGGCGTCAGCTCCGCTGCGCTGATAGCGTCGGGATGTGTCGATGTTCCGCACTCCGCAGGTGATCCTCTTCTCTGAGGACGTTCTGCGCGCGGCCGAGTTCTACGCCGGTCTCGGCTTCACCGAGACCTTCCGGGTGCCAGTCGAGGGCGAGCCGATCCACATCGATCTCGTGCTCGACGGCTACAAGATCGGCATCGCCTCGGTGGCCTCCACCCGCGACGATCACGGGCTCGACCCGGTACCCCAGGGCCAGCGGGCCGCGGTGATCCTCTGGACCGACGACACCGCCGCCGCGTACGCCGCACTCACGGCGAGCGGCGCCCCCGCACTGGCCGCACCGCACCGGTGGCTCGATCGCCTGCTGATCGCCTGGACGGCCGACCCGGACGGCAACCCGATTCAGATCGTCCAGCAGCTCTGAGCTGGGCGGCACCGGACCGAGACCCTTCCGCAGACGACGAACGGTCCCTGCCATGGTGGGAGGGACCGTGTGCGGTCGGCGTCACTTGTGCGGGAGGCCGCAGCGTGGGATGTGTTCAGTCCTGCTGGTAGCGCTCGTTGCGTCGAAGGGCCTCTTCGAGCTGGTCCTCAAGAATGATGATCCGGCAGGCCGAGACGATGTCGGTGCCCTGGTCGCACATCTCCCGGGCTCGTGCGGCAAGGCGGAGCTGGTAGCGGGAGTAGCGGCGGTGCCCGCCGCTGGAGCGCTGCGGGTCGAAAAGTTTGGCGTCACCGAGCCGACGGAGGAAGTCCTGCGAGCAGCCGATGATCTCGGCGGCGCGGCCCATGGTGTACGCGGGGTAGTCCTCGTCGTCAAGCATGTCGTCGGATTGGGTCATCAAACCTCCATCACGAGGGCCCCGGTGCTCGGAAGCACCGGGGCCCAAGGGTTGTGGGTCAGGAACACCATCTGCCGACAGAACGTCGGCTTGTCTTGTCCACACCGGCCGTCAATGACGGCATCGGGTGCGAGGATCGCGTATGCGTGACCGGAGACCACCTTTCGTTCGATGGATACTGCGGTGTCCGCGCCCAGCCCATGTCCACGGGTGGCAGCGGGCGATCCAACGGTGTTACGCCCTCCCTTGCCTCTGATTTCCTCTGTCGTTCCTCTTGCTGTCCGTCGGTGTCCGAGCCCCACGCGACTTCATGGCCCTGACACGTGCGACGAACCCTGCTTGCCTCGGGTGAAGCCCTGAACGAGCCTCGGCCTCACCCGCAACTTCTGAGCGGGCCCACGAGTTTCCTGGCCCAACTCCTTCACCCTCGGTTGGGGCGGTTACGTCAGCGTCTTTACTTGCTCCGTCTTCGACTTGAGAAACGTTAGCCGACAGCCGCAAGAAAATCTAGCTCTTCGCACAGAGATTTTCTCTGCCGACGTGAGCAGTCCCGTCGGCCGTGCAGCCGAGAACGTCGCCGGCGGGTCGAGCAGGCGCTGCGCGGCCGGCAGAAACACCCGGCGGGTGTCTACGGGCCGGCTGACCTACCGCGTCAATAGGGCGTGACGTTCGAGGAGACGCGTTCGCTCGCACGCCCGCGCTGATCCGGCTCGCCCGGCTGCTGACCGATGACGAGCACCTAGCCGAGGACCTGGTTCAGGAGGACGGCCTGGTGGTCCTCGGCGGGTACCAGCCGACCGGCGACCTGGACCGCCCGGACACCTGGTGACAGTCGCCGGGGCGTGAGACGTCACCCGAACAGGTTGGCGGGCGGCAGGAGTCGCCCCTCCTTGGCGTGGGAGTAGTCGCGGGCCTCGGTCACCAGGCCCGCGTCGTCGAAGCGCAACAGGGTGCAGCCGGAGATGGTGAACGGCCGGTCGTTCGGGTAGCTGACCGCCCAGTATTCGACGCTCGCCGTGTCGCCGTCGACCTGCGGGTCGCCAAACCAGACCTCAGCCGGGCGGGTCTCCTCGTCGAAGCACTCCCGCAGGTACGCGCGGAGCCCCACACGCCCCCGGTACGGGCGGAACATCGACGCCCAGTGATCGCCGTCCTCGGCTTGCAGCCCGGCGATGCCGTCGACGTCCTTGGCGGGCCATCCGTGGGCCCACACGGTCGCCCACCGCTTGGCCGCGTCCCGTACCTCCATGCTCGGCCCCCTCACGACAATGCTTGTGCTCCTTCTACCAGCGACCTCCGACATGGCGAGCGTGCAACTCGTCCGGGCGCACGGATCGGCGGTTCTCAGCCGCGTTTGCCGTCGAGGAGCAGAGGCTCCACGCCGGTGATCCGCAATACGCGCAGGGTGACTCCGCTGGCGCCTCGGACCGAGAAGCGAGACCCGACCTGTTCCGCCCGGTCGCGCGCCCGCAGGAGGACGTGCACACCCGCGGCGCTGAAGAAGCCGACGCCGCTCAGGTCGCAACAGACCTCGGGGTGGCTGTCGACCGCGTTGAACAGTGCCGTCGCCAGGCGCGGCGCGGTGTCCATGTCGACGTAACCCACCGGGGCGACGACCATCCGGTCGGCGGAAATGGTCGCGGACAGGTCGGTGGGCTCGGTGAAGCGAGCCACGTGGAACGACAGCTCGGGGGACTCCACCTCAGGGGCAGGGGCCGCCTGGCGGATGGCGAGCGTCGCTGGTGTGACCAGCCCCTGGCTGACTGCCGGCGGGGACCGATCGAAGTGGGTCTGGAGGAGCCAGGAACGCTCAGTCATAGGGGCTCGCGCCTCCTGTCGAGATTCGTAACAGGAAGGGCGCGTGTCTTGACCCGAACCCAACGGTAATAGGAACGGCCGCCGACCGCCAGTCAACTCGTACGCTGTTGCCGAGTTCAGCCGGCAGCACGGTGGCGGGCCGCCCCAGCGTTCCGTAGCCGAGCGCTCACGGCAGGTGGCCTGCGTCACCGCGATCCCGTTTGAGGCTCGACGGTCGGGCGGCCCTTTCGACCAGCGCGGCGGCGACGTCCCGCAGTTTGCGGTTGGAGTCCTGGGAGACCTTCGCGAGGATGGCGAACGCCTCATCCGGGGTGCAGCGGCGTTCGCCCATGATGATGCCCTTCGCCTGCTCGATGACCGCTCGACTCTGCATGGCCGACTGCATCTGCGCGGCCAGGGTGGCGGTGGTGTCGTACAGGTGGGCGTTGGCGAGGGCGACGGCGGCGTACCCGGCGAACGTCTGCGCGAGGGTGACCGCGTCGTCGTCGAAGGCGCCCGGTTTGACCCCGTAGATGTTCAGTGCCCCGAGCACGGTCTCCTGGATCGGGAACCCGATCGACAGTGAGCTGAGCGCTCCGCCCTGCACGGCTTGGGCCGCCCACTCCGGCCAACGAACCTCTTCGGACATGTCCGGGACGGACACGACGGCGGCTTCCTTTGCCGCCTCCAGACACGGGCCCTGCTCATACTCGTACTGCAGTTCGTCGAGTCGTAACGCCATCTCGCCGCTGAACGCGGCGGTGTGCGCCCCCTCCTGCTTCAGCAACGTCACCGACACCTCTTCCGCGCCGGGAATCGTTCGGCGTGCCAGCTCGGAGACCTGGCTCAACACTCCGGACAGATCGGTCTCGCCGAATTTGATCTGGCCGAGTTCAGAGATCGCCGCATTGGGATCAATGGGCTGCTGTGCCATGACGTCAAGGTCCTCGTGCCCGGGGCGCGTACCAGTTGCAGGAAGGCGACGGCAGCGCGCGTGGTGATGGCGCACCGCGAACACGGGGCGCCGCACAGGCTCGCCAACCGAGCCCGGCGCCCGCTGCTGGACGCTGACTGGCCGACGCACAGGCGTCGGCTGCGGCAACAACTATACGACGCCGCTCGGAGCGGTTCCGAACGTGCAGCCGGATCGGGTCCAGCGCGCGGGCCGGGACGGCCGGCGCTGTTCCGTCGCGCCGACAACGTGCCGGGCGATCGTCGGGCACGCGCGTTAGCGGCACTCGTTTGACCTCTGTGGCGACTGGGCATGGTGGCCCAAAAGCGTGAGCGCGACGCCCCGGCCTGGGATGTCTCGATCGCACCTCGGACTGTGCGAGCCGGGTCTCGACCTCACCCGACAGCGGCTGCGGGAGGCACCGATGCCAGCAGGATCAAGCCCCAAGAGGGAGCGGCAGTACGAGCACATCAAGGAGAGCGCGCAGGAGCGGGGCGCCTCCGCCGGCCGGGCCAAGGAGATCGCGGCCCGCACGGTGAACAAGGAACGGGCCCGCTCGGGTGAGGCGCGCACGTCGAGCCGGTCGTCGCGCAACGACGTGTCGTCCGGGCACCGCGGCGGTAAGCGCTCCCACAGCGGCGCGAAGGGTCGCACCAAGGAGCAGCTCTACAACGAGGCGAAGCAGCGCGGCATCAAGGGGCGCTCGTCGATGTCGAAGGCGGAGCTGGAGCGCGCCCTGTCGAAGTAGCGAGCCTTCCGCGTGAGCGGTGCCGACGCCCCTCGGCGCCCGGCACCGCGCGCCGCGGTCAGCTCATCGTGGCCAGCAGGTCCCGACAGGCCCGCTCGCAGGCCCGGCAGGCGTCCGCACAGATCCGGCAGTGCTCGTGCATGTCGGCGTGCCGGGCACACTCGTCACCGCACGACTTGCACGCCGTGGCGCACGCCTCCAGGAGGCTCCGGCTGAGGTTCGCGTCGTAGCCGGTGTGCCGGGACAGCACCCGGGCCGTGGTGGTGCAGATGTCCGCGCAGTCCAGGTCCGTCCGGATGCACTTGGTCAGGTCGGCGACCATGTCCTCGCTGAGGCAGGCGTCAGCGCACGCCGTACATGCCTGGGCGCAGTCGTTGAGGGCGTCGATCGCCGCCGCAAGCTTCGCCCGGTCCAGGTTGATCGACTTCGGGTACGTCTCGAGCATGGGCATCGTGGTGCTCGGCATTGAGGGATCCTCTCGTCGGCTTCCCTCGGCCCTACCCGAAGTCTCGCCCCGCACACGTACGGGCGCGGCCGGATGGCCGTCAGGCCCGGCGTGGCCCGGCGGTCCGGTCGACCAGAGCCTGGGCCACGTCACGGACCTTGCGGTTGGAGTCCTGCGAGACCTTCGACAGGATCGCGAACGCCTCGGCGGGGCCGCAGCGCCGCTCGGCCATGACGATGCCCTTGGCCTGCTCGATGACCGCCCGGTTGGCCATCGCCTCGCGCATCTGCCGGGCGAGGTTGGCGGTGCTGTCGTAGAGCTGGGCGTTGGACAGGGCGACCGCGGCGTACGCGGCGAACGTCTCCAGCACCGTCACGGCTTCGTCGTCGAAGGCCTCGGGCGTGTGTGCGTAGACGTTCAGCGCTCCGACGACAGCTTCCTGGATCGGCAGGCCGATCGACAGGGAACTGCCCAGGCCCCGCCCCCGGCCGCGGGCGGCCCACACCGGCCACCGGTCCTCGCTGGCCAGATCGGGGACGGAGACGACATCGCCGCTGGCGGCGGCCTCCAGGCACGGGCCACGCCCGTGGGCGTACTGCCCCTCGTCCATGTCACGGGCAACCTCACTGGTGAAGGCCGCCGTATGTCCGACCCCACCACGCATCAACGTGACCGACACCTCCACCGGCATGGGCAGGACGCGTTTCGCGAGCTCGGCTACCCGCTGAAGGACCTCGTCGAGATTGACCTCGGAGAGCTTGATACCCCCGAGTTCGACGAACGCGGTGGCGGGGTCCGTCGGCAGGCGGGGCATGAGTGCACCAGGTCCTCGGGGCCGGCGCGCCCGCTGCCGGCAGAGCCGTCGAGCGCGCGGATGGCAGCACGCCTTGGCGGGCTGCTGCACAGATCCACGGCGGGTGGACCTGGGACCCACGCCGATCTCGTGACGCCGGCTCGCCCCGCCCCATCCAGGGACGTGGGCTACAGAATTTTCACCCTACTCCCCTGTGGTGCGACGTGCCGCGCCGAAGTTTGCGTGGACGAGCGCAGCCCGTGAAACGCTGAGCGGGCTCAGACGGGCCCCAGCAATGCCGCCAGCGCTTCGTCGCCCTGACCGAGCTGCGCTCCACCCGTCGGTGGCGCGACCAGGAAGCGTCGGCAGCCGTCGAGTTCCACGTACCGGTCGGGTCCGGCGGCGCCGTCCAGCGGGCGCAGCACCGCGAAACGCGACGCCGGGGTCTGACACTCGGCCACCGCCCGGCGGTTGGCCAGCCCACGGAGCACGCCCGCCTGGCGCTCGGCCGGCAGCGGCCCGCCGTACACGAAATCGCCCGCCGGCTTGCCGCCACCCTGTTGCGACGCGGGCACCTGGTAGACGCAGAGGCGCAGCGGCCCGGCGGCCGGAGACGTGGCCGGCGCGGGCGGCCCGGGCCGTCCGTTGCTGGTCTCCACCCACACCATGTCCGCCCACCGTTGCGCGCATCCGGCGGCCTCGGCCGCCGGGGATTCCACCTGCCCGACGGTACGGGTGTCCACAGTGGTCCAGGACAGCCCGGCGAGGGCGTCGCTCACCTCGGCGCGCGGCCTGCCGCAGACGTTCGTCGGCAGGTACGGCCGCAGCCAGCGCCCCCGGTCGTCGAGCAGAGCCAACCAGGGTGGGATGACCATGTCGAGGGTGCAGGCGATCTCCCCGTCGGCCTGCTCGTTGGGCAGGCGCAGTGCGGCGAGCAGCGGTGCGATCTGCTCGGCGCGTCGCTCCGCGGCGGTCTGCTCCTGGCCTCCGTTGACGCCCGGTCGGATCTCCCGCCCGCAGAGCACGGCGGCGACCGGGGTGAACGCGGGGTCGATGCGCCCGATCTTCGGCTCGGGCACGGTCGGTGTCGGTGTCGGCGTGTTCGGTACCGACAACACCGCACCGGCCTGTGGTGCCGCTGCGCGGCAGGAGGCCCACGAGTCGACGATCTGAGCCGGGCCGGGCTCCTCGGCCACGCCCGGCCCGGTGGTCGTGCCACCGCAGCCACCCAGCGCCATGCCGAGCAGTGCGAACGCCAGTACGGTCCGGGACGAGCGCATCCGGCTCACCACCTCTCCACCCGAGGATGGGACGGCCCACGGCCGCATCCGGTTCCCGCCAGGGCACCTGACGAACGCGAGTGGTTCACGCGCGAGCCGCGACACGCGCCGCTGCGACGGCGCGCTGCGGCGTGATCCGGGCGACCGGCGGGGACGCCGCCAACCGGGTGCGACGTGCCCGGCGGCATGATGACCGGATGGCACATCTGGGACTCGTCGCGCTGGTGGTCAGGGAGTACGACGAGGCGATCGACTTCTACGTCGGCGACCTCGGTTTCGAGTTGGTGGAGGACACCGCCCGACCCGACGGTTCGCGATGGGTGGTGGTCCGCCCGGCGGGCGCCCGGGAGACGGCGTTGCTGCTGGCCAGGGCGAGCACCGACGAGCAGCACGCCCGGGTTGGCGACCAGACCGGCGGCCGGGTCGGGTTGTTCCTGTACACCGAGGACTTCGCCCGGGACCACGCCCGGATGGTGGCCGCCGGGGTGCGCTTCCTGGAGGAACCACGCCACGAGGCGTACGGCTCTGTCGCGGTCTTCGCCGATCTCTACGGCAACCGCTGGGACCTGCTCCAACCCCGCAGCGCAGAGTGACACATTAGCGACACTCTGCGCACAACGGGGTCAACGTTCGACACCAGCCATGCTATTGTCCGATGTCGATCTCTACCGCACGGACCCGGACCGGGTCGTTGTCGGAAGGACACTTCCCGATGCCGGCCGTTGCCACCCCGCCCGTGCCGCCGCCCACGCTGGACAATCCGGCCGGCGGCGCATTCGGCCTCATCTTCACCACACTGCCGGCGCTGCTGCGGCTGACCTGCGGGTTGGTCGGCGCGTCGGTGGCCCTGTCGGTGCAGACCCCGCCGGTCGAGCCAGCCGTGTTGCTGCCCGGCGTCGCCGCGCTGACCGGCTGGTCGCTCTGGTACGCGCACGGCGCGTTGCGCCACGGGATCACACCGAGCCTGGTCGGCGGTGACGTCGCGGTCACCGCGGTGGCCTGCCTGCTCATCCCCGTCATGGTGGCACCCGGGGTCCTGCCCGGTGAGGGCAGTTGGATCGCGGTGCTGGCCAGCACCACGGTGATCAACACCCAGGCCACCGCCCCGGCGCGCTGGTCCATCCCGGCCGGCCTGCTCGTCGTCGCCACCTATGTGACAGGCACGCAGGCCGCCGGCAATCCCACCGAGGCTCGGGCGCACGCGGCCACCCTGTTGGTGCAGACCGCCTGCACGGCGATGATGACGGCGGTGATGCGTCGACGACTCGGCCGTGCGGACCGCGCCTTCGTCGAGCATCAACGGTTGACCCGGGAGGCGTTGGTCGCGCGAACCGCCCGCGAGGCGGAACGGCAGCAGAATCGCGACCTGCACGACACGGTGCTCGGCACCTTGACCATGGTCGGGCTGGGCGCGGTGTCCGGGCCCTCGACCGCCTTCCGCGACCGGTGTGCCGCCGACCTGCGTACTCTCGTCGCGCACACCGACGTCGGCCCGGTGGCCGGTGACGGCCCGGTGCCGCTGGACGGGCGGTTGCGGTTGGTGGCGGCCCGCCTGCCCGAGCTTCCGGCGCACCTTGACCTGGAGTCGTGTGCGGTCCCGTCCGGGGTTGCCGACGCCATCGGCGAGAGCACCTACGCCGCGATGTCCAACGTGGTCCGTCACGCGCCGGGCGCGCGGGCCACGCTGCGGCTGAAACGGGATGCGATCGGCGTCGTGGTCGAGGTCGTCGACGACGGCCCCGGCTTCGACCCGGCCACCGTCCCACCCCACCGGTACGGGTTACGCGAGTCGATCGGCGGCCGGATGGCGGCGGTCGGCGGTCGGGCCGACGTGCACTCGGCACCCGGCACCGGCACCCGGATCCGACTGGAGTGGCCTGGTGTCGGCTGACCTCGGCGCGCCAGCGCACACCATCGGCGCACCGCAGGCACCGGACCGGACCAGCGTGCCGGCCCCCCGGGAGCCGGTCTCCGCCGACGGGCTCGCCGCGCCGGCGGCCGTCGCGCAGGCCTCCGACCGGGGTGCCCGGATCGCCGCCGTCGCCATCGCGCTGGCCTGGCACGTCGCGATCGGGCTGCCGGCGGTGTGGGCCGCCCGCGCGGAGTTCGCCGCGCCGGTGGTGGTGCTCGGCGCGTGGGCGCTGGTCGCGGTGACCGGCGCGGTGGCCGGGATACGGCTGCTGCGCGGCTCACCGCTGCCGCCGTGGCCGTTGGCCGCGCTGCTGCTCGCCGTCGACGCGGCCGTCTTCGCAGCGGTCGGCGAGCGGCAGTTGTTCGCCGCCGCCAACTGGGTGTGGGGCACGCTCGGCTGGTTCTTCGTGCTGGCCCTGTGGGGTCGGCGGGTCGTGGGGCTGATCGCGCTGCTGACCACGCACGCGTTGATCGCGCTGGTCGCCGTGCTCGGGCACGGTCCCGACCCGGTCGACGTGGCCCGCTACGTGATGTACGTCTACGGCACGTTCTCGCTGCCGGTGGCGGTGTTCGTGGGCAGCGCGACGATCGTCTCGCTGGCGCGGGAACGCGCCGCCGTCTCGGCCGCCGGCCATACTATGGCGGCGGAGCGCGACGCCGCGGAGCGTGGCCTCCGCGACCGTCGGGACCGGCTCGCCCTGGTCAGCTCGGCGGCCGGGCGGGTGCTCGGGGAGTTGGCCGCCGGTCAGGCCGACCCCAACGACCCGGAGGTGCAGCGCCGCAGCGTGCTGGCCGCCGCCCGGCTGCGCCGCCTGATCGCCGAGTCGGACGACGTGCCCGACCCACTGCTGCACGAGTTGCGGGCCGCCGCCGACCTGGCGGAACGCAACGGCCTACCGATCGACCTGGTCACCATCGGGACCCCGCCACCGCTGCCGGTGGAGATCCGACGCCGGCTGGCCGATCCGCTCACCGGCACCCTCGCCGACGCCGAGGGCTGGGCCCGGCTGACAGTGGTCTCCGGCCCGGACGAGGTGGTGGTCAGCCTGGTCACGCCGGACCGGGAGGGGCCGGAGGCGACCGGCCCGCCACCCGGGGAGTACGACGACGGGCAGGTGCAGCACCTCTACGAACGGGACGGGAACATCAGATGGGCGCAGACCCGGTGGCAGCGATGACCGGCGAACGGCCGATCGGTGTGGCGATCGTCGACGACCATCCCGTCGTGGTCGAGGGGGTCCGCGCCTGGCTCGCCACCGAGCCGCGGCTGACCGTGCTGGCCACCGGCGACGACCCGGACGAGGTGCTGCGGGTGGCGCCGGATGCCGACGTCGTCCTGCTCGACCTGAGGCTGCACGGGCGGATGGCGTTGGACAAGTTGGCCGAGCTGAGCACCGCCGGGCGTCGGGTGGTGGTCTATTCGGAGCACACCGACCCGCAGACCATGCTCGCCGCGCTGGACGCCGGGGCGGTGGCGTTCCTGGCCAAGCACGAGGGGCGGGAGCACTGCGTGGCGACCGTGCTGGCCGCCGCGAGCGACCGCCCGTACGTGCCGCCGGCGCTGGCCGGAGCCATGGTCGGCGACCCGCGACCGGATCGGCCGATGCTGTCCGACAAGGAACGTGAGGCGCTGCTGCTCTGGTTCCAGTCGATGTCCAAGGCGTCGGTGGCGCGCCGGATGCGGATCAGCGAGCACACGGTGAAGCAGTACGTCGACCGTGCTCGGATCAAGTACACCCGGGCGGGGCGGCCGGCCGCCACAAAGGCGGCACTACTCGCCCGCGCGATCGAGGACGGCCTCGTCCGCCCGGAGGAGATCGGCATCTACCGGTCACACGCGGCGCACGACCGGCCGACCCCCTAACAGGCGTCATGACAGCGGCCGGCCGATCCGAGAGGCTTCACCACACAGCCAGCTGATCGGGAGGTCGTGACGATGCACGCCGACGCGTCCCCCTTTTTCATCGGTCCGCACCGGTTCGACGCCCCGGACGACGAAGTGGGGCCGACCCTGGATCGCCGTTACAACCTGCGTCCGGTGCATGGTGAACGGGTCCTCGCCCGCCACCGTCTGCTGGTCGCGGGCTACCTGCTCGGGCCGAGCGAGACACGGCGCCGTTGGCAGCTACCCGAGCCCGTCGCGGTGACCGTCACCGACCAGCGGATCTGCTGGGTGGGCAGCGGCTCGCAACTGTCGCTGGTCGCCGACGACCTGCCCCGGGCGCGGCCATCCGCGCGGATGAACGGCCTGATGAGTGGGCAGATCCGGTGGCAGTGGCCGTCCCGGTTGGAGTTGCCGGTCGCCGAGGAGGACGAGCCGTCGCAGCTGTTGATCGTCTGCGATGCGTTGCGCACCATTCAACAGCCGGCGTTGGCCCTCGGCGGCCCAGCGGGAGAGGTCGTGGCGTTGGCCCGGCAGGTCCGCCGGGCGGTCGCCACGTTCCGGCTCACCCGACCTGAACTGGTCGACCTGTCGGCTCAGGAGCGCGACGTGCTGCTGTTGCGGGCCGGCCCCGCCCTGCTCGCCGGGGCCACCCGGGTCACGCTGCCCGGCTCGTTGCCGGTGGAGTTCCACTCCCGGGACGACTACTACCGCTCGGGGCCGGAGCCGAGCTCGTGGCGCGGGCTCGCAGGCGGCGCAGCATCCGGGCATCGCTGAAGCCGACGGTCCGCGCGGCGGCTTCCACTGTCGTGCCGTGGCCGATCAGGTGCTCGGCACGTTCCACCCGCAGCACCTGCTGGTAGCCGAGCGGGGTGAGCCCGGTGGCCGCGCGGAACAGCCGGGTCAGCGTCCGTTCCGCAAGGCCGCCGGCAGCCGCCAGCTCGGCCAGTGGCAGCGTCTCGGCGTACCGGCTGTCGATCAGATCCTGCACCCGGTGCACCGAGTCGGACAGGTGGGAGCGGTGCCGCATCATCGCGCTGGCCTGCTGCTCGTGCCCGTTGCGGCGGGCGTAGACGACCAGCGTGCGGGCGATCTTCGCGGCGGTCGACGGGCCATGCCGGGTGGCCACCAGGTGCAACGCCACGTCGATGCCACTGGCGATGCCGGCCGAGGTGACCACCCGGTCGTCGACCACGTACAGCACGTCGCGGATGACCTGGGCCGCCGGGTGCCGGCGGGCCAGGTCGTCCTGCACCTCGTGGTGGGTGGTGCAACGTCGACCGTCGAGCAGCCCGGCCCGCCCGAGGGCGTACGCCCCGGCGCAGATGCTGGCCACCGTGCCACCGGCGCAATGGTGCTCGGCCAGCCGCCGCAGGTCGCCGGGCGACACCGGCCCTTGCGGCCCGTGCGCCGCCGGCCGCCAACCGGGCACGATGACCAGGTCGTCCGGGGCCAGCTCGGGCCACCGGGTGTCGGCGACCAGGGGTACGCCCTGCACGGTGGTCACCTGCTCCCGCTCGGCGACGTAGTGCAGCCGGTAGTCGAGACCGAGGTCGGCGGCGCTGGAGAAGACCTGGGCCGGCCCGGCGAGGTCCAGCAGGTGCAGCTGCGGGACCAGCAGGAAGACGACCCGGGTCATCGCGTCAGCTCCGGGTGCCGGCGAGGGCCGCGCCGGTCACCTCGTCCACGGTGCGGATGGTCGCGAAGCGACCAGCCAGCGCGTACTCGGTGCGGGTGACGATCTCCTCGTTCGTGAGGGTGCGCGGGTCGGCCAGGATCTCCGCCACCGTGGCGGTCTCCGGCAGGTCCCGGTGTGGGATGGGGAAGGTCAGCGTGGCGTCGGTGACGAACGTCATCCGGTAGCCGAGGTCGGAGCCGACCCGGGCGGTGGTCTCCACGCACTGCTCGGTGCGGATGCCGCAGACGGTGATGTCCTGGATGCCCGCCTGGGTGAGCACCTGCTGGAGGTTCGTGGTGGTGAATGCGTTGTGCGCGGTCTTGACCAGCGTCGGCTCACCCTCGGCCGGGACCAGCCCGTCGATCAGCCGCACGTGCCCGAGGGCGGGGTCGAACAACCCACCGGTGCCCGGCTCGGAATGCAGGACCCAGACCACCAGGTCGCCGCGCTCGCGGGCCGCGGCGACCAGTCGTTCGACCTGGCGCACCAGGTCGGGGTTGGAGCCGTACGCCCAGATCGGGCGCTGACGGAAGGACTCCTGGACGTCGATCACGACGAGTGCTGCTCTGCTCATGCTCCGATCCTGACCGGATGAGGACCGCGCCGGCAGACACCATCACGCCCGGGTGCGGAACGATCCGGCCACGTCGGCGTCAGGCGCTGGGGGTGCGCTGCTCGGCGGCGGCGTCCAGAACGGCGGCCTCCTCCGGCGTGGGCGCGCTGCCGCCCAGGTGCGCGGGCAGCCACCAGGTGTCGTCCGGGCCGGCCGGGGTGTCCGGGTAGTCCCTCTGGGCCCGGTCGACGAGCGCGTTGAGCCGGGTGGTCAGCTCCTCGGCCAGCACGTTCGGGTCCGGGAAGTCCGCCGGGTTGATCGGCTCGCCGACCAGGATGGTGATCGGTGTGTGCCGGCGGGTGAGCGTGCGCGGGCGGCCCTTGGTCCAGAGCCGTTGGGTGCCCCACACCGCGACCGGCAGCACCGGCACCTTCGCGGAGCGGGCCATCCGGACCGTGCCGCTCTTGAGCTCCTTCACGGTGAACGACCGGCTGATCGTCCCCTCGGGGAAGACGCCGACGACCTCGCCACGCTTGAGCGCGTCCACAGCGGCCCGGAACGAGGCAGCGCCGGCCTGCCGGTCCACCGGAATGTGCTTCATCCCGCGCATCAACGGGCCGCCGATCCGGTCCGCGAAGACCGACTGCTTGGCCATGAACCGGACCAGCCGCCCCGAGGGGTTCGCGCCCAGGCCGGCGAAGATGAAGTCGAGGTAGCTCACGTGGTTGCTGGCCAGCACCGCCCCGCCGGTGCGGGGTACGTGGTGGGCGCCCTCGATGGTGATCTTCAGGTCGAGAAGGCGGAACGCCGTCTTGGCGGCGGCGATAATGGGCGGGTACACGAGCTCCGGCATCCGCAGAATCTACCCTGCCAGCCTGTGGTTCGGCTGGGTGGCGACCGGCGGCGACGCGGGTTGCGCGCCGCCGCCGGTTCGTCGGTCGATCGCTCAGTCGGCGAGCTTGTCCAGGTCCAGCCGGCCCCGGGCGAACGCGTCCACCCGACCCCAGCGACCCGGGATGTCCAGCACCTCGATCCGCCCCATGCCCACCGGCAGCCGTGGCTCGACGGTCAGGTGGCCCTCGTGTGGCTCCAGACCGAGCATGGTCCGCAGCAGCAGCAGCGGGGTGCCGGTCGACCAGGCCTGCGGGCTGCACGCCGTCGGATACTCCACCGGGAACTTTGTCAGCTCCCGGGGATAGCCGCCGAACGCCTCCGGCAACCGGCCGTCGAAGTACGTGGCCGCGTCCAGGATGCCGTTGGCGATGGTGGCGGCCTCCTCGGCAAACCCGTACCGGCGCAGACCCCAGGCGATGAAGGAGTTGTCGAACGGCCAGATCGTGCCGTTGTGGTAGCCGATCGGGTTGTACCGGGCCTCCCCCTCGGCGAGGGTGCGCACTCCCCAGCCGGAGAAGAGCCGCGGCCCCACCAGGTGGGCGGCCAGCTTCTCCGCCCGCTCGGGTTCGACGATCCCGCTCCACAGCAGGTGGCCGATGTTCGAGCTGAGGATGTCGCACTGGCGACCGTCCGGGTCCAGGGCCAGGGCGTAGAACTCGCCTTCGTCCACCCACCAGTCCCGGTTGAACCGCTCCTTCAGGGCTGCCGCCTCCCGCTCCAACTGGTCGGCGAACTCCGGGTCATCCCAGAACTCGCGGGCCATCCGGGCCCCGCGGACCTTCGCGTCGTACGCGTACCCCTGCACCTCGCAGGTGGCCCGCGGGAACGGCGGCAGGGTGCCGTCGCGGTAGGAGATCGAGTCCCAGGAGTCCTTCCAGCACTGGTTCTCCAGGCCGGTGTCGGTGTTGCGCCGCTCGTACCAGATGTAGCCGCTGCCAACCAGGTCGGCGTAGTTGTCGATCCACTTCAGCGCCGCCCGGGACTCCCGCTCCAACTCCTTGACCAGCGCGACGTCCCCGGTCCACCGCTCGTACTCGTCGAGCAGCACGACGAACAGCGGCGTCGCGTCCACCGAGCCGTAGTACGGCGAGTGAGGTTGCTCCTCGAAGGCCGCGGTCTCGCCGTAACGCATCTCGTGCAGGATGCGCCCCGGGTCCTCGTCCCGGAAGTCGTCGAACCGGCTGCCCTGCAGGGAGGCCAGGATGCGCAGGGTCGTCTTCGACAACTGCGGGGTGAACGGCAGCGTCTGGAGGCAGGTGAGGATGCTGTCCCGGCCGAACATGGTCATGAACCAGGGCAGGCCGGCCGCCGGCAGTGTGGCGCCGCCCAGCGACAGCGGCGAGAAGCGCAGCGCCGCCAGGTCGATCAGGCTGCGCCGGTACGTGGCGGCCACCCGGCCGTGCTCACTGTTGACCTTCGGAGCGTCGGCGATCCACTGCTCCAGGTCGTGCTGGAGGGCGAGCCGCTCGTTGCCGTGCACGCGCAGCCCGAAACGCAGGTCCCGGCCGCCCGGGCCGACGGCGTGCGTCTTGACGTCGATCGAGGCTTCCCACTGCTCGTTGGGCTCCAGGTGCACCGTGTACGCGAAGCCCTTGCTGTCGTATCGGGGAGACATCGACGAGGAGATGACCGTCTCGCGTTGGAAGTTGCCCCTTCGGTATCCCAACCGCAGCCGGTCCGACTCGACCTCGGTGAAGATCTCGCCCTTCTTGTTCACGATCTCGTCCTTGACCTGGAACAGGTCGGCGAAGTCCGATGCCGCGTCCATCCGGACTTCCAGGTCGACCGGCTTCTCGTCGTGGTTGAGGATGGTGAGCTGCTCGCAGAAGCTGCCACCCACCGCGCGCTCGCGGATGATCGACAACTTCGCGTCCACGTAGTGCGTGGCCATCCCCGGGACGAGGAAGAATCGCGACTCGAAGTACTGGAGGTCGTCGAAGGAGAGCGAGTTCAGCCGCTCACCGTTGACGGTCAGCACCCAGGTCGACAGGAACCGGGTGTCGATGGAGAACAGCCCGGTCGGCTCGCTCGGTGTCGCCTCGATGTCACCGGTGTCCTCGCACACGACGAACGTGTTGCCGTCCAGGATCCGGATCGTGTTGCTCTGCCCCATCAGTCCGCCTCCCCCACGAAACGCCGACGAGGTCCACGGGCGTCCGGGGAACCCGGGAAGATCCGCTCCACCTGTACGACGAGACGAGCGTCCCCGGACACCGTCATGTCCCCGCGCAACAGCGCGGCCAGGCCGTGTTCGCGGCCCGAGGCGATGTCGTCGAAGAGCACCGGGCTCGTCCCGATGACCGTGTCGGCCTCCTGGTCCTCCTGACTCACGTCCAGCCGGCCGTGGTCGATCCTCAGCAGCCAGTGCCGGGTCTGCGCCCCCTCGTGCAGGTCGATACGCACTGTCCCGGAGGTCTTGGCCAGCAGGGGTTCGTACCCCCGCCGGTCCAGGTCCTCGAAGAACCTCGTGGTCGCGTCCACCATCGGGTCCACTCCTCCCAGTTGCCGGGCCCGGGGTCCCATTCACCGCGCTCGCGTCGCGCGGCCGGCCGGCGTTGCACGTCCCCGCACGGGTCCCCGCCGCTTCCCCGGTCAACCTCGCCCGGATCGGGTGAGCCGCCGGGCGGTGTCGGACCAGCGCGGTAGCGTCCCGGACGGGACGTGCGGGACGGGAGGCACATGAGCGGGCAGACGCCACCACAGGTCGACCGGCGGCAGGTGCTCGCCTACCGGGCGGCGGCCCAGCAGCTCGACCGCTCCGGCGGCCCTCGTCCGGGCGACCTGGCCGTTCTGGCTCTCGGCGTGCAGGACACGCCCTACGGCACCGCCCGGCAGGCACTGGCGGCGCGCGGCGCGACCGGGCCGGACGACCGCCTGGAGCTGGTCTGGTCGATGCGCGGCGCCCCGCACCTGCACCGCCGGGCCGAGTTGCCGGCGCTGGCCGCGGCGATCTGGCCGCTCAGCGACGCCGACGCCACCCGCCGCATCCCGGGCCAGATCGGCGCGGGTGCACGGCTCGGGCTGGCTGCCTTCCGGGCCACCGCCGAGGCGTTCCAGTCGGTGGTCACCACCGAGTTGGAGCGCGGCGTGGTGAGCCGTGCCGTCTCCGACCGGGTGCCCAGCGAGCTGACCTACGACTGCCGGGTGTGCCAGGCCCGGCACATCTCCGGTGCGGTCTTTCAACAGGCCGGGCTCGCCGGTGGGGTGCGTCTCGTGGTGTCCGGCCGCGCCGCCCGCCTCGCCCCACTGCCCGAGCGCACCGACCCGCCCACCGCCGCCGCGCACACCGCCGAGCTGGTCACGACATACCTGCGGCTGCTCGGCCCGGCCACCCCGGCCGACGCCGCCGGCTTCCTCGGCTCCTCGGCGACGGAGCTGCGTCGGGTCTGGCCGACGGGCCTGGTCGAGGTGCGGGTCGACGGGCGACCCGCCTGGCTACCGGCAGACGCGGTCGAAGCGCTGACCAACGCGCCGCCGCCCCGGCTGGTGCGGCTGCTGCCGCCGGGCGACCCGTTCCTCGCCGGTCGCGATCGTGACCTGCTGGTGCCCGAACGCGAGCACCAGAAGCAACTGTGGCGAGCCATCGGCAATCCGGGTGCGCTGCTGGTGGACGGGGAGGTGACCGGCACCTGGCGGGCACGGCAGGCCGGAAAGAAGCGACTGGAGCTGACCGTCACCCCGTGGTCCCCGCTGTCCGCCCGGGTCCGACGCGACGTCGACGCCGAGGCCGCGACGGTGGCCGCCGCTCGTGGGGTCACCGACGTGCGGCTCCAGTTCGACCAGTCCTGATCCCTCGATCTGGTCCCCGACACCGCAGCGCCGGCCCTCCCCCGAGGGAGAGAGCCGGCGCGCCCGCGGCGGACGGTCAGTTGTTTGGATCGTCGGCGCTGATGTCCGCGAGCACCGACTGCGGTTCACGCTCGACCGCGAGGTCACCCATCGAGATCAGGCCGACAAGACGCCCGTCGTCGATCACCGGGAGCCGGCGTACGGCGTACGTACGCATCAGGTCAGCGGCGGCCACCACGTCGTCGTACTGGCTCACCGTGATCACGTCGCGGGTGGTGATCTGGTTGAGCTGCGTCGAGCCCGGGTCCATGTTCTCCGCGACACCTCGGACCGTGATGTCCCGGTCCGTGACGATGCCGACCACGCTGTCGCCGTCGGTCACCACCACATCGCCAATCGCGCTGTCACGCATCTCCTGCGCGGCGGCGATGAGCGTGTCGTTGCCGTCCATCGTCACCAACCGGGTCGTCATGAACTCTCCGACCGTTGTCATGGTGCTCCCCTCTCGGTGTCGGCACGGCCCGTCTACCCGCCGCCCGGGACGGGGTAACGCCGACGGCTCGCCGGGCTATCCGTGGGGGTGCCGCAAACGCCGCAGTTCGTAGAATCCACTGCTGGTCACTGTGTAGAACATCGGCAACAGAAGGAAGATCACCAGCGCGAACAGCGGGCTGGCCAGGTATCCGACGAGAATCGCCAGCGCGTATCCCAGCAGGCCGACTGCGGCCCGTGCCCGTTCGGTCGGGAAGAACCGCCGCGAGACGGCCTGATCCAGCAGGTCGTAGTGTCGGGCGAGGTAGTGGTACAGACCCAGCCAGCTCGCCGAGACCAGCACGCCGACCAGTCCGTAGAGGGCCACGCCGGCCCGCTGGTCCGCCTCGTCGCCCTCCCGCATCGCCTGTGAGACGACCGAGGTGGCGAACGGCAGCAGCGCGGTGCTGAACAGCACGCCGAGGTTGTACCACTGCAGGGCCTTTCCGCTGCTTCCCACCCGGTTGAAGGCGGCTCGGTGGTTCAGCCACCCCACCGCCACGTACACGTACGACGTGACATAGGCGAGGTACGCCGGCCACTGCTCGACCAGCGCGTACAGCAACTGACCGCGGCCGACCCGAGGTGGCTGAAGGTCCAGCACCAGCAGGGTGATGATGATGGCGAAGACACCGTCGCTGAACGACAGCAGACGGGAGGTTTCCCGTCTCAGGGTCGGGCCACCGGGGCGGGTCCCGTCGCTGGCCTGGTCGGCTCCCATCCCGTACCCCCTTTTCGCAGCTGGCCCGCGACGGCGGAGCAGGCACGGGAGGGCGGTATACCCCGCGACGGACGACGCACCCCGCACGTCGGGTTCCCACCGCCTGGTGCCGCTGCCTACCGTGGGCCGATGACGACGGGCGAGCAGGAGTTGCGGGAGTTGGTCGCCGGCTGCGCCTGGCTCACCCGGGCACTGACAGTGGTGCGTGACTCCGGGCTGCCGGACGCCTGGATCGGCGCGGGCGCCCTGCGCGACCTGGTCTGGGGCGAGCGGTACGGCGACGGGTTCGACCCGGCGACGGTCCGGGACGTGGACGTGGTCTTCTTCGACCCGACGAGACTGACCCGCGACGACGACCACCGCGCCACCGCCCGCCTGACGTCGGCGTGGCCCGACCCGCCGTGGCAGGCACGCAACCAGGCGGCGGTGCACACCTGGTACGCGGCGAGGTTCGGCGGCGACCCGATCGAGCCGTACCGCAGCGTGGCCGAGGCGGTGGCCACCTGGCCGGAGTACGCGACGGCGGTGGTCGTCCGGCTGGACCCGGCCGACCGCCTGGAGGTCTGCGCCCCGTACGGTCTGGCGGATCTGCTGGGCGGGGTCTGGCGGCACAACCCGGCCCGGGTGGACGTGGCCCGGTCCCGGCAGCGGTTGGCCCGGCACCGACCCGCGCAGCGCTGGCCCGGGGTGACCGTGATCGAACCGGGCTGACCGGCAGTGACGGGCGCGTCAGCCCCGGGGCGGCATCCCGTAGATGCGCTCCACGTGCAGGCGCAGCACCAGCCTCGCCTCGTCGACCATGGCCTGGCGGTATTCGTCCCAGTCGGGGTGGTCGCCGCGCAGCCCCCGGTAGAGCGCCACCAACTCCTCGACGGTCTCGTCGCCGGGCTCGGCGGCCGGCGCGGTCAGCTCGGCGCGGCACTCGACCACCGCGTACGCCCAGCCGTCCTCGCTGCCGACGTGGAAGCTGGCCCGGGGGTCCCGGCGCAGGTTGGCGGTCTTGGCCCGGCCGCCGGTGACCGAGACCCGGATCAGGCCGGCGTCACGGTCGAAGGAGTAGACCACTGTGGACAGCTGTGGCCGCCCGTCCCGCTTGATCGTGGCGAGGACGCCCATCGAGCGCCCGGCGACCAGATCGGTCAACGCCTGCTGGACGCGGTCATCCGGCACGGTTTCCTCCAGGTGGGAAGATCGATCGGCTTCGCCCCATCCAAGCACGACCGGCGGATCGTCGCAGGAGGCTGCCAGGAACGGGACCGGGCCCCCGCCGACGTGCGGCGAGGGCCCGGTGACGACGACGGTCAGCGGCGTTCGGCGGCGACCAGCTCGGCGATCTGCACCGCGTTCAGCGCGGCGCCCTTACGCAGGTTGTCGTTGGAGCAGAACAGGGCCAGCCCGTAATCAGCGGTCTCGTCGGCGCGGATCCGACCCACGTACGTCGGGTCCTGCCCGGCGGCCTGCAACGGCGTCGGCACGTCGGTCAGCGCCACACCGGGCGCGTCGGCCAGCAGCTCGTGTGCGCGCTGCGGGGTGAGCGGCCGGGCGAACCGGGCGTTGATCTGCAACGAGTGACCGGTGAAGACCGGCACCCGGACGCAGGTGCCGGACACCTTCAGGTCGGGGATTTCGAGGATCTTGCGGCTCTCGTTGCGGAGCTTCTGCTCCTCGTCGGTCTCGAACGAGCCGTCGTCGACGATCGAGCCGGCCAGTGGGAGCACGTTGAAGGCGATCGGCTGGGTGAACGAGCGCGGCGCGGGAAACTCCACGGCCGAGCCGTCGAATGCCAGCCCCGCGGCGTGCTCGGCGACCTTGCGGACCTGCTCGTCCAGCTCGGCGACGCCGGCCAGCCCGGCACCGGAGACCGCCTGGTACGTGGAGACGACCAGGCCGATCAGACCAGCCTCGGCGTGCAGCGGGCGCAGCACCGGCATCGCGGCCATCGTGGTGCAGTTGGGGTTGGCGATGATGCCCTTCGGGCGGTCGAGGGCCGCGTGCGGGTTGACCTCGGCGACCACCAGCGGCACCTGCGGGTCCATCCGGAACGCCGAGGAGTTGTCGATCACCACGGCGCCGGCCTCGGCGACCCGGGGTGCCAGCTCCCGTGCCGTGCCCTTACCGGCCGAAAAGAGCACGATGTCCAGGCCGGAGTAGTCCGCGGTCGCGGCGTCCTCGACTGTCACCTCACCGTCGCGCCACGGCAGTGTCCGCCCGGCCGACCGCGCCGAGGCGAACAACCGCACCTGCTCCGCCGGGAACTTCCGTTCCGCCAGCACCTGCCGCATCACGCCACCGACCTGGCCGGTGGACCCCACAATGCCGATCCTCATGCCCGCGAGGCTACCCAGCCCACCACCGCAACCGGGAGCCCTTTCCCACGCCCCAGGCCCGCATCACACCCACCCCACCCCAAAACCCCATCCCCGACCGCCCCACCACCCCTCGGTGCCCTCCCCCGTGATCAAGAGGTTTGCGTCAGAAATCGCGCCTGGGTTGACGCAAATCTCTTGATCAACGGCGGGTGAGGGCAGGGGGTGGGTGGGGGCCGGAGGGCGTGGGGTCAGGGGTTGGTGATGGTGATGAGGTCGCCCAGGGCTGCTGCAT
The DNA here is from genome assembly GCF_018070245.1 of Micromonospora sp. M61. Classification (NCBI taxonomy): domain Bacteria; kingdom Bacillati; phylum Actinomycetota; class Actinomycetes; order Micromonosporales; family Micromonosporaceae; genus Micromonospora; species Micromonospora sp. M61. The sequence continues at coordinate 94,400 of NZ_JAGPYA010000007.1, forward strand.
TCAGGTCGTCGCGGATCACCGCGGCGTCGCCTTCGATGACCAGGGTCAGCGCGTCCGGGTGCAGGTGGGTGGCCGCCGCTGCGGAGACCTGGTCCACGTCGGCGGCGAGCAGCGACTCCCGCAGACGGGCGTGGTAGTCGTCCGGCAGGTCGTGCACCACCAGCGTGGTCAACGCGGAGGCGATCGCCCGGGGGCTCTGCAACTCGACGGAGAGCTGCCCCGCCCGCCAGGACCGCGCCACCTCCAGCTCGTCCTCGGTGACCCCGCTGGCCTGGGTACGGGTGATCTCGCCGACCGCCTCGACCAGGGCCGGCGCGGTGACCGCCGTCTGAACGCCGGAGCTGACCGCGAACCGCCCGAACCGCCGGGACGACGCGAAGTCGCCCCGGATGCCGTACGTGTAACCGTGCACCTCGCGCAGCAGGTGGTTGAGCCGGGAGGTGAACGCCCCGCCGAGCACCGTGCCGGCGAGCGTCATCGGCACGTGGTCGGGGTGTGCCCGGTGCGGCGACGGGTGACCCAGTCGCAGCGTCGACTGCACCGAGCCGGGACGGTCCACCAGGATGATCCGCCGGCCGGTGTGCAGCGGCACGTCGAGCGGGCCACCCCGCTCGGCCGGACCGCCGCCGGTGCCGGCGAACGCCGCGGCGGCGAGCGCGTCCAGGTCGATCCGGTCCAGGTCACCGGCGACGATCAGGGTGCCGGGGCGCAGGAACCACTCGGAGTGGAAGACCGTGACGTCCTCCACGTCCAACCCGGCGACCGAGTCCGGGTCGCCGTGCATCGGCCGTCCCCAGCGGTTCTCCGCGCCGAACAGGTCCGCGCGCAGCGCGGCGTCGGCGCGCGGGCCCGGGTTGGCCCAGTCCATCCGGAGTGCGGTCGCCTCGTCGTCGCGGACCCGGCGCACATCGGCGGGGTCCAGCTTGGGCGTCCGCACCGCCTCGGCGAGCAGCTCCACGGCCGCGCTGAGCCGGTCCACCGGGATCACCACGCTGGCCTGGAACGAGTCCCAGTCCAGCCCGGTCATCAACGCGGTGCCGAGCCCCTCGACGGCGAGGGCGTACGCGGCGGCGTCCCGTTGCGCGGTCCCCTCCTCCAACGCCTTGGCCAGCACACCGGACAGGCCCTCCTTGCCGACCGGCTCCTGGCCCGCGCCCACGTCGAGCAGCAGCAGCGCCACGGCGAGGTTCTGCCCGGGCAGGTGCGCGGCGACGACCTGGCCGCCGGCCACCGTTCGGCGGACCACCGGCGGAAACCGGTACGGGCGGGCGGCGCCCGGGCCGGGACGGTCGGCGATCAGCGTCATGAGGTCTCCTCGGGCAGGTAGGTCAGGACCACCCGGTCGGTGGCGAGCACCTCGGCGGCGGCCTCGGCGATCTGCTCGGCGGTCACCGCGAGCAGGCCCGGCAACTGGTCGGCGATGCGGGCCGGGTCGCCGAACTGCGTGGCGTACCGGCCGAGCAGGTCCGCGCGACCGTCCACGGTGGACAGCTGACGCCACCACCCGGTGCTGAGCAGCGCCTTGGCCCGGTCCAGCTCCGCGGCGGTGACCGGCACGGTGGCCAGCTCGTCGACGACCTCGGCCAGCCCTTCGGCGAGCCGCTCGGCGCTCACTCCGGGGCGGGCGGTGGCGGTGGCGATCAGCGGCGCCGGGGCGTGCGCGAGGTCGACCCCGTACGCCCCGACCAGGTCCGGCTGGGCGATCCGCTCACCGTCGGCGAGCCGCTGGTAGAGCCGGCTGCCCCGACCGCTGCCGAGGATGGTGGCGAGCACGGTGATCACGTTGTAGCCGGGGGTGCCGAACGGGTAGCTGCGGTGGGCGATGTACACCCGGGGCGCCGGCACGTCGGCGCTCACCGACTCGACGGCCGTCTGCCCGGTGGCCGGGACGCTGCGGCCGTCCGGGGCCGACGGGATGTCGTCGCGCGCGGGAAGGGCACCGAAATACTTGTCGGCCAGTGCGAACACATCCGAGGCGGTTGCGTCGCCGACCACGGTGAGAACCGCGTTGTTGGGCGCGTAGTAGGTCTGGTGGAACGCCTGGAAGGTGGCGAGGTCGGCGGCGTTCAGGTCGGCCATCGAGCCGATCGTCGCGTGATGGTACGGGTGCCCCGGCGGGTAGAGCAGAGGCAGCAACCGCAGCCAGGCGTCCCCGTACGGGACGTTCTCGTAGCGCTGCCGGCGCTCGTTCTTGACCACGTCGCGCTGGTTGTCCAGCGTCTCCTGGGTGAGCGCCGGGACCAGGCCGCCCATCCGGTCGGCCTCCAGCCAGAGAGCAAGCTCCAGGTGCTCGGCCGGCACCGTCTCGAAGTAGTTGGTCCGGTCCGGATTGGTGGTGGCGTTGAGCGAGCCGCCGGAGCCCTGGATCAGCTTCATGTGCTCGGTCTTCGCCACGTTCACCGAACCCTCGAACATCAGGTGCTCGAAGAGATGGGCGAAGCCGGTCTGCCCGGCCGGCTCGTGCCGGGAGCCGACGTCGTACCAGAGGTTGACGGCCACGGCCGGCGCCGTGCGGTCCTCACTCACCACCACGCGCAGGCCGTTGTCCAGTCGGGACGTCTCGATGGGCCAGGGGTAACCGCTGTCGGGCATGCCCCGACGCTATCCGATCTCACGGGCGGAAAGGTGACGTGCGGTCGGTCGGCGAGCCGACCCGCCGCATCGGGGCCGCCGCGCGGGGTAACGGAGGGGCATGACCGTCACCCCGCCCCCGTCCGCCGGCTGGGCCGCCACCGCCGTCGAACGCGCCAGCGCCGCGCTCGGCCGGCGGCGCCACGGCCGGCTGCTGCATCCGGCCGGTCACTCCTTCGCCGGCGAGACGATGATCTGGGGTACGCCCGGACCACCCATCGGTGTCGGTCTGCTGGACGAGCCCGGCCGGTACCGGGCCACAGTCCGGATCTCCAAGGGCACGCCGACGCCCGGCAGTTGGCCGGACGTGCTGGGTCTCGCGCTGCGCCTGCACCGCGACGGCGAGCGTCCCTTCGACCTGCTGGTCAGTTCCAGCGGCGCGGCCCCGCTGCTGCGCAACCTGCCGCTGCCCCGACGCCGCTTCACCGGGACGTACACCACGATCATGTGTTACCGCGTGGGCCGTCGCCGGATCTGGCTGGCCGCGCTGGCCGACCCCGACTCGGTCGGCCTGGGGCGCAGCCTGAGCACGGTGGCCGCCGCGACCCGGGCGGACACGCCGCGTCTGGTGCTCGCGGTCGCGTCCGCCGTGGGGTCGTGGCGGCCGGTGGGGCAGGTCAGCTTCGGTGCGCAGCTCAGCGCCGAGGAGGACGCCGCGCTCGCGTTCGACCCGGTGCGCAACCTGCCACCCGAGCTGCGGGTGGCAGGTCCGCTGGCCTGGCTGCGCGAGCAGACCTACCGGGGGTCACGCCGGGCACGTGGTGCGACAGCTCAGTCCGGCGGCTCGACCGCGACCACCGTCTGATCCGAGGTACGACGTTCCAGCACGGTGTCCGGGGCCGCGTTCTGGTCCGCCTCGCGGATGTCCGACTCGGCGAGGATCGCCTCCGCCTGCGCCTCCGGGTCGTCGCTGCCCACTGCCTCCTCCTCGGGCAGGAGGTGGTGGGCGCGCGACTCCACCCGGTCCTGATCGCTCTGCTCGTTGGTCATGGCACCCCTGTTACCCCGACCTCGTCCCCGGCACGCTGCCTCCGCCCCGCATCTTGGGACGACGACCGGAGGTTCCAGCCCGGTCGGGTACGCTGGCCCGGTGACGCGTTCCTATCGATGGTTTAGGCAGCCGGCTCGCACGCCGGTGACTTCACCATGAACTGACGTCACCACGGACCGAGCCGGCTGGGCAGGAGCTGTCGTTCCTGCCCTTTTGCGTACGAGCAGCCGGCTCGTCCCGGGCACCGGCCCCGGGCACGGTCGGCGGAAGGATGCCCACCGTGACGACCCCGGAGACCAATCGGGTCAGCGATCAGCGGATCGACCGTGTCGTGCCGTTGACCACGCCCGCCCTCCTGCACCACGAGTTACCCCTGGACGCCCCGCTCGCCTCGGCCGTGCTGACCGGCCGCCGCGCGGTGGGTCGGGTGCTCGACCGCGAGGACGACCGCCTGCTGGTGGTGGTCGGCCCCTGCTCGGTGCACGATCCGGCCGCCGCCCTCGACTACGCCGAGCGTCTGCGCGGTGCCGCCGACCGGGTGGCTGACGACCTGCTGATCGTCATGCGGGTCTACTTCGAGAAGCCGCGCTCCACCGTCGGCTGGAAGGGCCTGATCAACGACCCGGGCCTGGACGGCAGTGGGGACGTCAACACCGGCCTACGGCTGGCCCGGGCGCTGCTGCTCGACGTGCTGCGTCTCGGCCTGCCGGTGGGCTGCGAGTTCCTCGACCCGATCACCCCGCAGTACATCGCGGACACGGTGGCCTGGGGCGCGATCGGTGCCCGCACCGTGGAGAGCCAGGTGCACCGGCAGCTCGCCTCCGGCCTGTCCATGCCGATCGGCATGAAGAACCGCCCCGACGGCAGCATCGGCACGGCCGTGGACGCGATCCGCGCCGCCGGGGTGCCGCACGTCTTCCCCGGCATCGACTTCTCCGGCACCCCGGCGATCATGCACACCCGGGGGAACACGGATGGGCACCTGGTGCTGCGCGGCGGCGGCGGCCGGCCCAACTACGACGCCGAGTCGGTCGCCGGTGCGCTCGACCTGCTCCGCGCGGCCGACCTGCCGGAGCGGCTGGTGATCGACGCCAGTCACGCCAACAGCGGCAAGGACCACCGCAACCAGCCGAAGGTCGCCGCGGACGTGGCCGCCCAACTGGCCGCCGGCCAGCGTGGGATCACCGGTGTGATGCTGGAGTCGTTCCTGCTGCCGGGCCGGCAGGAGCTCGACCCGACCCGGGAGTTGGAGTACGGCCGCTCGGTCACCGACGCCTGCCTCGGTTGGGACGACACCGCCGAGGTGCTCGACCACCTGGCCTCCGCCGTGCGGGCCCGCAGGGCCACCCTGCCGACGACGGTGTGACGGCTGCCACCCGAGGGCACGGAACACCGGCGGGGGTCGGCTCGTTGACAGGGGTGTCGGTGTGTCCAGTGTCCCCGGGCCTCACCTAAATAGCCTTCGCGGAATACCGTCCGGCTGGAGCCGCGTAGTGCCACTCGCCGAGAGGCGACCTGCACACCGACACCAGCGCCGCCCCCGACCCACAAGGTCGGGGGCGGCGCTGTCTGTAGGCGGGCCACCAGAGCCAGGGGTGTGACAGGCCCCCCGCTGACCGCTGCGCCCGACCATACGATCGATTGGTGAGCGAGATGTCGAACGAGCTTGGTGCTTTCCTGAGTGCTCGGCGGGCCCTGGTGACACCGCAGCAGGCCGGCATTCCCAACGGGGGCGTGCGACGCGTGCCGGGCCTGCGGCGCGAGGAGGTCGCCATGCTCGCCGGTGTCAGCGCGGACTACTACCTGCGCCTGGAGCGGGGCCGCGACCGAAATCCGTCCGTGCAGGTGCTGGAGTCCATCGCCCGCGTACTGCAGCTCGACGACGAGCACCTGGCCCATCTGCTGACGCTGGTTGCGGGCGCTCCCCGCAAGCGCAGACGCCGAGCGCGCCGGGAGACCGTTCCGTCCGGTGCGCTCAAGCTCCTGGACTCCCTCGTCCAGCCCGCGTTCATCGAGGGACGGTACTTCGACATCCTGGCCTCGAACAGCCTCGCCACAGCTCTTTCTCCAGGCCTCGTGGAAGGCGGCAACCAGCTCAGGGACCTGTTCCTGAACCCCGCCGAGCAGGCGCTGCACCCGGATTGGGAAAACATCACGGAGTGCTTCGTCGCGAACCTGCGACAGGCCGTGGGCACGGACATCGACGACCCCCGCTTCATCGAGCTCACCGGAGAGCTGTCCCTGGCGAGCGCCCGATTCCGCCAGCTCTGGGCCCGCCATGAGGTACGCAGCCAGCGCGGGACACCGATTCGGATCGACCACCCCCAGGTCGGCGAACTCGTCCTCAACCGGGAACGGCTGAGCATCGCCGGAACCGAGGGCCTGATGCTCGTCGTCTACCACCCCGACGCCGGCTCCGACAACGCCGAGAAGCTGACTCTCCTGGCCTCCGCGGGCCTGCCCACGACCGCAGAGGGGGTCCTGCCAGACCCCAGGCTGAAGAGGGCTCCAGGTACGCCGGTGGAACGCGCATAGCGTTCGCAGCGGCCCTTTCGGGTCAGGTATTCGAAAGGAATGGACATGACTGTCACGCTGATCACCGGAGCCAACAAGGGCATCGGCTTCGAGACCGCCCGACAGCTTCTGGAGCTGGGGCACGTCGTCTACCTCGGCGCTCGTGATGTCGAGCGAGGCGGGAAGGCGGCGGCGACGCTCGGGGCGCGGTTCGTCCAGCTCGACGTGACCGACGACGCATCGGTGCGCGGCGCACTGGCGACGATCGACTCGGACGAGGGCCGACTCGATGTCCTGGTGCACAACGCGGGCGTTCTGGAGACCGGGCTCGACGGCCCCGCCGCGCTGCGATCCTTCGACACGAACGCGGTGGGGATCGTGCGCGTCACGGAGGCCGCACTGCCCCTGCTTCGCAGGTCGTCCAATCCCAACGTCGTCACCGTCTCGAGCAGCGCGGGGTCGTTCTGGGCGGTGAACAATCCCGAGCGGCCGGAGTACGGTCTGCCGCTCGCCCTGTACTCGGCGTCCAAGGCCGCGGCCACCATGCTGACGGTGCAGTACGCCAAGTCCCAGCCGGGCATCAAGTTCAACGCCCTCGAACCGGGCCCCACCGCCACCGACATGACCGCCGCCTTCGGCATCGGACGTCCGGCGGCGGAGAGCGCCCGGCAGGTCGTACGCCTGGCGACCCTGGACCCGTCCGGGCCGACGGGGACCTTCCAGGACGAGGCAGGGCCACTGCCCTGGTGAGCACGTCTGGGGTGGTCCGGAGGTGCCGGCACGTGGAACACCGGCGTGACGTTTGACCGATTCCGCCCCGGGTAGCTGATCGAGGTGACCGACGACGCATCCGTGTCCGGCGAGCCGGACACCCGGGCCCTCGACGACCTGCTCGACGACATCTACCGGGCGCAGGAGCGGGTCACCCAGGCCGAGATCTACCGCCGGGCGGTGGCTGCCGAGCTCCCGCCGGACCTGCTCGCCCGCATCGACGCGCTGCCCGAGGGCGAGTACGCGGTGGACGAGGCCAGCGACCTGCTGGGCGGTTCGATCGGGTGAGCGACCGCAGAAGGGACACCGACATGACCGACAAGGACCACGACGAGGAAATGCCGGCGCTGGGTCAGCCGCCGAAGGGCAGGGACACCACGCCTGAGCCCGACTTCGCCAACGAACACGACCGCACCGCCGTGGACCGGGACATCATCACCGGGGCGGACGAGGACGAACGGGAGCCGGAGTCGCCGCACGGCTGGTCCGGCATGCAGCGCTGAGACGTACGACATTCGACAGCGGGGGCCGGCATGCGCCGGCCCCCGCTGTCGTTGTCCTCGACTGCTCAGTCGTCGTCGTGCCCACCCTCGGCGGCCTGCTGCGCCGTCGCGTACGCCATCTGGAGGAAGTCGGACGCGGCGACCGCCGTCAGGGCGGTGGCCACCAGCCGGGTCAGCCGGGGCGCGAGCACCAGGCCGCCGGTCAGCCCGGTGGCCACCCAGACCGCCAGGCAGAACGGGCAGCTCAGCAACTCGCCGATGGCGTGCCGGGTCGGGCTGCCCGAGTCGCGGACCTGCTCCATCACCTCGCCGCTGCCGATCGGGCGGTCGTAACGGGTGAACGGCGCCCGCAGGGGGCTGGTCACCGCGTCCTTGGACAGCAGCCGGCTCAGCTTGTGCGTGGCGATGGAGAGCAGCACCACGTCGGATGGGGCGGGACGCTCCGGCACCGGGCGACCGGTCACCTTGACCAGACCGGCGAGAGCGCCCGTCACCCCGGCGTAGGCGCCCATCGCCACCAGATAACCGCCGAGCGGTCGGTGTTCGTGCGGCGCGTACGCCCGGCGCAACCGTGCCGCCTTTTGTCGCAGGCCAGTGTCGCTCACCCGGTCTCCTCAGATGTGTCGTGGTGGTACGGGAGTGGTGTCCCGCGTGGCCGGCTCAGCCGGCCTGGAGGTTGTCGGCGACCTCGCGTGCCAGGTTGGTGAGCGCTTCGTCGGCCAACTGGTCGGGGCCCGCCCCTCCCGAGCCGTCGGCCAGGTCGAGCTGGATCCGGGCGCCGCCGGAATCCGCGGGCTCCACCCGGATCTCGGCGGACCAGTCGTCGCCGTCGCCGTCACCCCAGCGGGCTCGCAACTCCTCGCCATTGATTTCGGCGGCGGGACTGCCGTCGCCGCGAAGCGGCTCCGGCAGCCAGGCGGAGGCGCGGTCAGGGTCGGTGGCCGTGTTGAAGACCACCTCGGGTGGCGCGGACATGCCGCGCACGGCGCGCGCCGGCATCAGGCGTCCCGCAGGCGGCTGGGGTCGACCTCCCGGCCCGGGTGGCGGGCCAGGTACTCGGTCTCGAGCTCCGCCGTGCGTCGCAGGTGGTTGGCGAGCGCGGAGTCCGACGCGTGCCGCAGGGTGTCGAGGCGGGTGCGGTGCAGGCTGTGCATCTCGCGGATCAGATCCTCGTCGGTCAACTCCGTCGGGTCGATGCCGGGCAGATCGCCGTCGAGACCCGTGGAGCCGGCCGGGTCGGCGAGGTCGTCGCCGGCCCACTCGGGCACCCGCTGCTCCGGGCTCATGTCGCTGCTGCCGCTGGACGCAAAGCCGTCCTCACGTACCGATCCGGTCATGATCGCCCCCCTTGATCTCGTTTGGGCTGGCGTCTAGACGATTGCCCAGGCGCGGGAACGCCAAACCCGCGTCAGCTACGACACGGTGTCGGAGACCCGCGCCGTCCCCGGTACCCTCGATGCCATGAGGCGGCTCTGGACCCCGGCGTGGATCGCGCGCCACGTGGCCATGGTCGTGCTGACCGTGGGTTTCCTCGGGCTGGGTTGGTGGCAGGTCAGCCGAGCCGCGGCCGGCAACAGCCTGAGCTGGGGGTACGCGGTCGAGTGGCCGATCTTCGCCGGCTTCGTGGTGTACGTGTGGTGGCGCGAGGTGAAGCTGGCCCGCAACCGGGCGTCGGAGGCCGACGCGCCACCGGCGGACCCGGCCGACGCGCCGGAGCCGGCTGTCACCACGGGTTCCCGCCCGGCGGTGCGCCGACCGGTGCGGGTTTCCCGGGTGCCGGTCAGCGACGATGCCGTCCAGGACAACGACCTGGCCGCCTACAACCACTACCTGTCATGGTTGAACGCCAATCCGGGCGCCCGGCCCGGTGACTATCCCGGCTGAGCCGGGCTCGGAAGGACGGACGACGGTGGGCGCTGCCCTTACCCGGTACCGCGTGATCGCCTGGATCGTGGGCGTGGTGCTGATCATGCTGGTCGTGATCGGCATGCCCCTGAAGTACGTGTTCGACAACGCGGTGGTGGTCGAGACGATCGGGCCGGCGCACGGCTTCCTCTACATGATCTATCTGGTGGCCGCGTTCGACCTGAGCCGCCGCGCGGACTGGCCGCTGAAGCGGATGCTGCTCGTGATGCTGGCCGGCACTGTGCCGTTCGTCTCGTTCTACGCCGAGCGCCGGGTCAGCTCCTGGCTGGCCGCGCCGCAGGAGCAGCGGGCTCCGGAGCCGGTCGCCCGCTGAGTGGCCGCTGGGCCGACGCCACCTCGGCGCCGGCCCACCGCCGTCAGGTCAACGACTGGGTCGCCACGGGTCGGCCGACGCGAGCGGATCGACCCAGCCGCCGTACCGGTTGACTTCCCGGGCCCGTAACAGTGCCCGCGTGACCTGGCCGAACTGCCGTTCGTCGTCGGCGGTGAACAGCAGCATCTCCGTTCCCCGGTACCACCCCCACAGCTCGTAGGGCGGTGGGCGCCAGCGATCGCCCACCAGGGCGAGCGCGGCCGGAAGCAGGAACACCGCACCCAGGATGAGGTACGCCCCGGCGGTCAGGCGGTGCAGACCCCCGGTGAAGCCGAGCAACAGCCCGACACCGCCGAGCATGCTGGCGGTGATGACCACGGCCCGCACGGCGATCCGGTCGTGCGGCCCCCGGGTGGTCCGCAGATGGGTCAGGTCGGCGACCTGGTAGCTGGTTCGACCGGCGGTGAACCGGTCGACGGTCACGATGATGCCGGGCCGTGCGTACAGCAGGGTCGACCGGGCGCCCGGCACCGTTCGCGGCGGCGTCGTTCCTGCGCCTTCACGATTCACGGTTCCTCCCGCGGGGGACGGTTGGCCGAGATGACCCGCTGAATGACATCGCTACCGGTCGACGGGATTCCCGGCTCCGTTCACATTGTGTTGGGAGAACGCCAGCCGGCCTGGGCATTTGCGGACTCTCGACAGCTCCCCCAACCGCAGGACATCGCCGAGAAACAGCATCCATTTCAGGTTTTATCGGTTATGGGGGGCTGGTCTCCGGCGGCATACGCCCGGAACGACGAAAGTCATATTTCCGTCAGTAGGGCACTAAAAGGGCGGTACGCCCTCCCCTGTCAGGCGTCAACAGCCACGATGACGCCACCCATCGCAGGGGTACGACGGGCCACTTCGCCAACATTCGCCCCTGCTTCAACTGCGGGCAACATCCGTCCCGGGTTAGGTTGGGCGAGCCGGTCCGGCCCAGTGCCGTCCGCCCCGGGTGGCCCCGGCCGGTGTCGCCGAGGGCATCAGCAGCCCCGGCGGCCGTGGGAGAGGGGCCTTCCGCTCTTGTCATCCCTGAGAAACCTGCTGCGCACCGTGGCGCTGGCCGGCATGTCGGCCGCGCTGATCGCCCCGACGGCGGTGGCTCGCGCCGAGCCGTCCCCCGCCGACCTGACCCGCCGGATCGAGACGTCCTCGACCGAGTTGGAGCGGGTCGTCGAGTCGTACAACAAGCTGCGTGAGGAGATCAAGACCAACGAGGCCGCAGCGGCCCGATTACAGGCCCGCATCGGCCCACTCGAAGAGCAGGCCAAGCAGAGCCAGGCCGACGTGGCCAAACTGGCCAGCACCGCATACAAGACCGGCGGCCTGCGGACCGCGGACGCCCTGCTGCGCGCCGAGGGTGCCACCGCGCTGCTGGACCGCCTCGGCACGCTCGACCAACTGACCCGCCAGCGGCAGGAGAGCATCTCCAGCTACACCGCAGACCAGCGGCGGCTGCTCGACGAAAAGTCCCGCCTGGACGCGACACTGACCCGGCAGGCCGCACAGGCCCGTGAGCTCGCGGCGGGCAAGAAGCAGATCGAGCAGGACCTGGCCAGACTGTACGAGCTGCGCGAGCAGGCGTACGGGGCGGCCACCGAGCGACCCGAACCCAAGGCCGCGGTGGCCGAGGCCAGGAACGTGCCCGCGGTGGCAGGTGACGCCGGGGCCGCGGTGCGCTACGCGTTCGGCGCGCTGGGCAAGCCGTACGTGTGGGCAGCCGACGGGCCCAACGGCTACGACTGTTCCGGGCTCACCTCGGCGGCCTGGCGGGCGGCCGGAAAGTCGCTGCCACACAACACCCGGATGCAGTGGAGTGCCGTCGCGCACATCGGCCGGGGCGACCTACGCCCAGGCGACCTGGTGTTCTACAGCGGGCTCGGGCATGTCGCCCTCTACGTGGGCGACGGCCAGGTGATCGACGCGCCGAGCGCCGGTCGCAACGTGCTCAAGCGGGGCATGAACATGATGCCCATCCAGGGCTACGGTCGGGTCCGCTAGGCAGACGAATACGGCGAACGGCCGGCGTCCCCCTATCGGACGCCGGCCGTTCGCCGTCATTACTACCAGGTCAGGCTGCCTGCAGCCCCTCGGCCCGGGCCAGCTCACGCAGCCGACCGAGAGCCTGGATCTCCAACTGTCGGATCCGCTCGCGGGAGAGCGAGAACCGGGAAGCGACCTCGGTGAGCGAGTGCTCCCGGCCGTCCTCCAGGCCGTAGCGGGCCCGCATGATGCCCGCCGACCGGTCGTCGAGGTGGTTGAGCAGGCCCTCGATGCGCTGCCGCTCCAGACCGCTGAGGACGATGTCCTCCGGCGACGGCGCGTCACTGTCGGCGACCAGGTCGCCGAGCTTGGTGTCACCGTCGTCGCCCACCGGGGTGTCCAGCGAGACGGTGTCCTGCGACCAGCGGCGCAGCTCGTTGACCCGCTCGACGGTGACGCCGAGGGCGGCGGCGATCTGCTCCGGCTCCGGGTCGGCGCCCAGCTCACGGGTCAGCTGTCGGGCCACGTTGCGCATCCGGTTGACGTCCTCCACCAGGTGCACCGGCAGACGGACGGTGCGCTCCTGCTGGGCGATCGCCCGGCTGATCGCCTGGCGAATCCACCAGGTCGCGTAGGTGGAGAACTTGTAACCACGCTCGTAGTCGAACTTCTCGACCGCCCGGACCAGGCCGGTGTTGCCCTCCTGGATCAGGTCCAGCATGGGCATGCCCGAGCGCACGTAGCGACGGGCGATCGATACGACCAGTCGGAGGTTGGCGCGGATGAAGAGGTCCTTCGCCCGCTCTCCCTCGACGACCAGCCACTCCAGGTCGGCCCGGTCGACACCGGCGGGGAGGGCATCCTCACCGAGCAGGTGCTCGGCGTAGAGGCCCGCCTCGATCGCCTTGGAGAGATCGACCTCCTTGGCGGCGTCCAGCAGTGGCGTCCGGGAGATCTCGTGCAGGTAGACGCCGACCAGGTCGCGCTCCTCGGCAACCTCGTCGGTTCGCATGCCGATGTTCTTGTCCACGTTGCCCACGGTCCCCTCGCTCGCGCCGGTTGCCCGGTTCCTTGCCATTCCCCACGTCCGTCAGCCCCTGGTAACTTCTGCTGTGCCCATCGGTGCTGACACCTACACAACAGATGAGACGTGTCGGGGATTCCGTCTCGTGAGTCGAAAGTGTCACGAATGCCTGAGTAGTAGCTGAGAGCACGGTCCATGTTTGCTGTCAGGACCCCGTCTGGCGGCTCTACGCTGGGCGCCACGCACGGGTCACCGACCATGGCAACACCGCCGGCCCGGGGGCACAGCGACCCGGGTCACCACCCTGCTGCGATCCTGGTCACTGGCTGATACGCACCGGCGGACCGGTCGGTTCATCCATCGGGAGTGTTATTACCCCCCGGCCTGATGAACAATCCGAAGCCCGGTTCGCTTCCCGGTGGACCGGGCGGGGTCAGGAGGCGAGCAGGGCGAGGGCGCCGCGGACCTGGTCGGCGGAGCGGGCCAGTGCGGCCCGGGCGGCGTCCACCTCGGCGCCGGACACCAGGGAGACGAGCGCCGTCTTCAGGTCACCGTCGGCGGCGGAGAGGGCCTGCTGGGAGACCTGCTCGGAGCAGCCGGTGGCCTCGACCAGAATCGAGATCATTCGTCCCCGGAGCTTCGCGTTGGTGGCGACCATATCGATCATGAGGTTCGAGTAGACCCGGCCCAGACGCACCATGACGGCGGTCGAGAACGTGTTGAGCACCAACTTCTGTGCGGTGCCCGCCTTCATCCGGGTCGACCCGGTAACCACCTCGGGTCCGGTGTCCACCCCGATGAACACGTCGACCGAGCGAGCGGCCTCCGCCTCCGGATTGGCGCAGAGCAGCACCGTCGAAGCACCCTTGGCCCGGGCCGAGGCGAGCGCCCCGAGGACGTACGGGGTGCGTCCGCTGGCCGCCAGACCGACCACCAGATCACCGGCGCGCACACAACCGGCCGCCTCGACCGCGCCGCCCCGCTCGTCGTCCTCGGCGTCCTCCACGGCCCGCCACATGGCGTCCGGGCCACCGGCCAGGTGGGAGCAGAACCAGTGCCGGGGCGAGTTGAAGGTGGGCGCCAGCTCGGCCGCGTCGAGCACTCCCAGGCGGCCGGACGTGCCGGCGCCGAAGTAGTGCACCCGGTGACCGCCGCGCAGGGCCGCAACCGCCAGGTCGACGGTGGTGGCGATCTCGTCGAGCACCGCTGCGACCGCGGCCGGCACCCGCCGGTCCGCCTCGTTGATCACGGTGAGGACGTCCCGGGTCGACATCAGGTCGAGGTCGACGCTGAGCGGGTTGCGCCGCTCGGTGGGCGCACCCACCCGGACCGTCGGGCGGGCGGGCGGTGCTGGCACGTCCTCGTCCGGCTCCACCGCACCTGCCGTCATGCCCGCCTCCGGTTGGCACCCACCCGGTGCGACTGGACCGCCTCGGCGGTCGCCTCCAGTGCCTTGCGTGCCCGGGCCCGGTTGCGGGCGGCCACCCCCACGAAGAGGCAGTCGACGACGGTGAGCTGGGCCAGCCGGCTGGCCGTCGCGCCGGAGCGGTAGGTGGTTTCGCGGGCCGCCGTGGTCAACACGAAGTCCGCGACGTCGGTGATCGGCGAACGCGGGAAGTTGGTCAGCGCCACGGTGACGGCACCCCGGGTGCGGGCCTGCTCCAGCACCTCGATCACGTCGGAGGTGGTGCCGGTGTGCGAGATGCCGATCGCCACGTCGCCCCGGCCGAGGAGGGCGGCCGAGGTCAACGCGGTGTGCACGTCCGGGAAGTAGAAGGCGATCCGGCCGATGCGGTGCAGCTTCTGCTGGAAGTCGGAGGCGACGAAGCCGCTGGCGCCGGCGCCGTAGATGTCGATCCGACCGGCGCCACTGATCGCCTCGACCACCTGCTCACAGACGGCGGGGTCGAGCTGCTCGGCGGTCTCCTCGACCGCTCGGGCGTCGTTGAACGCGATGGTGGCGATGATCTGGGCGAGGTCGGCGCCGGGCGGGATGTCACCACCGACCACCCGGGCGTCCGGCGGCTCGATCCGGCGAGCGGCCTCGGCGGCGAGGCGGATGCGCAGTTGCGGGTAACCGTCCATGCCCACCGAACGGCAGAACCGGATGACGGTCGCCTCGGATGTCTCCGCTGCGGTGGCGAGGTCGGTGATGGTCCGCCGGGCCGCAGCGGCCGGATCGGACACGACCAGTCGGGCAACCCGCTGCTCGGCGGGCGACAGCGACGGCAACAGCCCGCTGATGTGGACGATCAGCCCACCGGGCTCCTGACTCGCAGAAATCTTCGGACTCTTCGCCACGGGTGAAACTTACTTTCACCAAGCGTGAGCGTCAACTATGACTGTCCGGTAGGGAAAGTGTCGGCAGCCGGGATCACCGGTCCCGCACAGCCTGCCACTCCCGCAGGACCGCCGCCTCATCCGCCGGGTCGAGACCACCCTGCCGTACGGCGGCCGGCTGCGCTGCCATCCAGGACGCGGTCGTCCGAACGGTGTCAGGCAACGGACGGACCGCCAGCCCGGCGTCCAGAGCCGGTCGGGCGTCGCGGTCCATCAGGCCGCCGGACTCCGGCAGCCGCACCCACAGCGGCAGCGCCCGCTCCCCCGACCACTCGCGAACGTCGTGGGACGCCAGGAACTCCTGATCCACCCAGGTCAGGACGGGCTCCGGTGCGTCCAGCCCGGCCGCCACCCCGGCCAGCAGGTCCGCCCGTGTCATCGCCGGCCCGATGCCGTCGTACGTGCCGCTGAGGCGGGTGCCGGCGGCGTGCAGCAACCAACCCGCCAGATCGGCGACGTCCACGAACTGCACCCGGTCGGTCGGCCGCCCGGGCGCGAGAACCTCTCCGCCGGCCGACAGGCGCCGCACCCAGTACGGAAAGCGGTCGCTCGGGTCCTCGGCACCGACGATCAGGCCCGCTCGGCAGATGAACGAGCGGTCCAGGCCCACCCGCTCCCGGACCGCCTGCTCGATGCTCACCTTGCACTCGCCGTACCAACGGTGTTCCGGGCCGACCGGACCGTCCACGTCCGCCGGGGCGGCCGGCAGCACCGGTGCGTCCGCGGCGGTCTGGCCGGGGGTGGTGTTGTCCGCGTACACCGAGATCGTCGACACGAAGGACCAGTGGCCCACGTGGTCGGCAAGTGCGGAGAGCGCGTGCCGCGCGTGACTGACCTGGCGGGTCACGTCGACCACGGCGTCGAAGCCGTCGTCGGCGAGCGGCACCAGGGCGTCCGGGTCGTCGCGGTCGACCGGCACGAACCGGGCCCCGGCCGGCACGACGCCGGAGACGCCCCGGGCCGCGCAGGTCACGTCGTGGCCCTGGTCGAGGGCGAGCTGCGCCACCGCCCGACCGAGGAACCGGGTGCCACCGAGAATGAGGATCTGCATCCGCCGATCCTGCGCTGCCGGTAGGCGGTTCGGCCAGCCACTCTGCTCTGGGCAGAGCGTCGGCTGTGGAGCACCGGCAGGCGCCGGCCGGACGGGACGCTAGCGTGAGGCGCATGGCGGAGCGCAGCGTGTTGGTGACCGGAGGGGCTGGCGGGCTCGGCGGGGCGGCCGTCGCCGCGTTCGTCGAGGCGGGCTGGCGGGTGGTCGTACCGGAGCGGGAGGCCCGTCCCGGTTCGGAGCCGGCGGCGGGGGTGCTCCGGCTGGTCGCGGACCTCAGCGACCCGGCGGGCGCGACGCGGGCGGTCGAGGCCGCCGCCGGCGACCCGGCGGCGCCCCTGCGGGCCGTGGTCAACCTCGTCGGCGGGTACGCCAGCGAAGGTCTGGTGCACGAGACCCCGATCGAGGTCTTCGAGCGGATGCTCACCGTCAACCTGCGGCCCACTTACCTGGTCACCCAGGCCGCGTTGCCTCATCTGGTGGCGGCCGGTGGTGGCGCGGTGGTGTGCGTCTCGGCCCGCGCGGCGGTCGCCCCGTTCGCCGGCGCGGCCGGTTACGTGACGGCCAAGGCCGGGGTGCTGGCCTTCGCCAACGCGGTCGCGGTGGAATACCGGCCCCGCAACGTCCGCTGCAACACCGTGCTGCCCAGCGTCATCGACACCCCGGCCAACCGGGCCGCCCAGCCCGACGCCGACCACTCCCGTTGGGTCGCGCCGGCCGAGATCGCATCGGTGATCCGTTTCCTCGCGTCGGACGAGTCGGCCCCGACCAGCGGTGCCACCGTTCCGGTCTACGGGCGGGCCTGAGTCACCAGCGGGGGCACCTCACCGGGTGCCACCTTGGAGGGCGCTGGCAGCCAGGTCTCCAGGTGCGCCTGGATCTGCTCGGTGACCTCCTCGGCCGGGCGGCCCGCGTCCACCAGCACGAAACTCGGGTATTCGGGCAGGGCCCGGTAGGCGGTGTCCGCCGCGGTCAGCCAGCCCATCGTCTCGTGATCCGTGCCGCGTTCCTCGATGCGCCGGTACGCCTCCGCCGGGTCCACGGCCAGCAGGAAGGTCACCTGCGGCGTCGGAAAGAGCCGGTAGCCGGCCCGTGCGAACCGTTCCCAGCGTTGCCCACCGTGGGCCCGGATGCTCGCGTACTGGCAGGCCGAGTAACGGTCCATCACCGCCGTCCGGCCGGTGAGCAGACAGCTGATCAGGGCTACGGCGATGGCGAGCCAGCGCAGCACGGACTCCACCGCCAGCACACCATCGCGCCCGACCAGCCGCTGGGCGTCGGGCCGCCCGAGCCGGTTGGCGAGCCGGCCGAGCCAACGACGGCCGCTGGCGTTGCGGCGGTATTTCGCGGGGCGGCCGGCCGCGTTCAGCGCGTCGGCCAGTCGGTGAGCCTGAGTGGTCTTGCCCGAGCCGTCGATGCCGATGAGGGCGACAGTGCGCAACCGGGCCCTGCGTCGTCGCATCCCCGATGATCTGGCCACCCTCGACAGGTTATCCGACCCGCGCACCCGACCCGTGAGGTATGTGATGGTTTATCCCTGTTGACACCCGACCGGGACACCCGCAGGTGTGGCCGACCGGAATGCCGGGTACCGGAGTTCGTATCCAACCGCCGGTCCACCAACACGACGACGGGAGAACCAGATGGCTGAGCGCGGAGACGAGAGTCTGGTGCACACCCTCAAGAAGGTCGCCGCCGTGCTCAAGCAGTCCGAGATCCCGTTCGCCCTGGGCGGCAGCTTCGCCGTCTACGCCCACGGGGGCCACTCCAGCGAGCACGACGTCGACTTCCTGATCCGGGAGGTCGACGTGGAGAAGGCACTGGAGGCCCTGGTCGCCGCCGGGTTCGTCGCCGAGCGCCCCCCGGAGGACTGGCTGGTCAAGGTCTTCGACGACGGCCGGATGGTGGATCTGATCCACCGGCCGATCGAGACACCGGTGACGGAGGAGACGTTCGCCGACACGGTCATCCGGCCGGTGGACGCGATCCAGATGCCGGTCCTGTCCGCCTCCCAGCTGATGGTGCACAAACTGCTCAGCTTCTCCCAGCACTACTGCGACTTCGCCCGCGGCCTGCCGCTGGCCCGCTCCCTGCGGGAGCAGATCGACTGGGAGCGGGTACGCAAGGAGACGGAGCACTCGCCGTACGCCGAGGCGTTCCTGGTGCTGCTGGACCGGCTGGAGGTGGTGCCGGCCGCCGGCACCCCGACCGGAGAGGGGACATCGTGACCCACCAACGCGACATTGGCGCCGGGCCACCGGACGAGTACGTCGAGGCGGAGATCCAACGGCTCCTCGCCGAGGACCCCGCCGTCGCCGAACAGGGGATCACCGTGGTGCGGCGGGAACGCGCCATCGTGCTCTACGGCGAGGTGGAGAGCCCACACCGACGCGAGGAGATCCTGCGCCGGGTGTCCGAGCGCTTCCCGGACGTCCCGATCACCAGCGACATCGGGGTGATCCGCGTCGAGGCGCCCACGGAGATCGAGCAACTGCCCTGAGGGAGGTTCCATGGTGATCCGGATCGCCGCCGTGGGCGACGTACATCTGGACGAGGACGTGGTCGGTCGGTTCCGTCCCGCGTTGGAGGAGTTGCCGGAGTGTGCCGACGTGCTGCTGCTGGCCGGGGACCTGACCCGGCACGGCACCGAGGCCGAGGCGCGCTGCGTGGCGGAGGAGTTCGGTGGGTTGGCCGTGCCGGTGGTGACCGTGCTGGGCAACCACGACCACCAGTGTGACCAGGTGCCGCAGGTGGTGAAGGTCCTCGAGGACGCGGGCATCACCGTGCTGGAAGGCAACGGCGTCGTGCTGGACTGCGCCGGCGGTCGGCTCGGCATCGCCGGCGTCAAGGGCTTCGGCGGCGGGTTCGCCGGGCGGTGCGCCAGCGACTTCGGCGAGCCGGAGATGAAGGCGTTCGTCCGGACCACCAACGAGAGCGCCGAGGCTCTCGGCACGGCGCTCCGTTCGCTGGACTGCGACATGCTGGTCGCGCTCACCCACTACTCCCCGGTGCCGGACACGCTGGCCGGTGAACCGCTGGAGATCTACCCGTTCCTCGGCTCGTACCAGTTGGGGCAGGCGATCGACTCGGCGCCCACGGCGCTGGCCCTGCACGGGCACGCGCACGCCGGCACCGAGCGCGGCACGACCCCCGGCGGCGTACGCGTCCGCAACGTCGCGCACCCGGTGATCAAGCAGGCGTACAGCGTCTTCCACGTCGGCGATCAACTCGACACCGACCAGGTTTCCCCGATCGGCCAGTCGGGTAGTCAGAGGTCATGGAGCTGATTCTCTGGATTCTCGCAGTCGTACTCGTGGTCGCCGGCATCCTCGCGCTGTTCCGCCGGCAGATCCTGTGGGGCATCGTCCTCATCGTTGTCGGGCTGTTGGTCGGCCCGGGTGGTGTCAGCATCTTCAATTAGCGTGCGTACCTCCTAAAAAAAACCGGGACCCGCCGGGGTCGCCGCGACCGGAGCTCCGTCCTCCCGACAGGAGCACCGGCCGGGGCGATCCCGGCGCTTTCTTGTGGGCGCTCCCACCCCCTGATGACGGTGCCGGATGACTTGTGCGCCCTACCGCCGGTTTGACCTGACGCTGGATGGAAATTATCTCGACCATGGAGACATCCCAGGACGCGTCGAGGACCTCCGGCCGGCGGCGGTGGTGGGCTCTCGTGGGCTTCGCGGCGGCCGTCTTCGTCGCGGCCGCGATCGGCGGTCTGGGGGTGCAGGGCACCACCGGCGAGTACGCGAGCCTCCAGCAGCCCAGCTGGGCACCGCCCTCATGGCTGTTCGGCCCGGTCTGGTCGCTGCTCTACGCGCTGATCGCGGTGGCCGCCTGGCTGGTGTGGCAGCGGGTCGGCTTCGGCCCCGCCCTCTGGGCGTGGACCGCCCAACTGGTGCTCAACGCCATCTGGACCCCGCTGTTCTTCGGCGCGGGGCAGTATGGGCTGGCGTTCGCCGAGATCGTGGTGATGTGGCTGGCGATCGGGCTCACCGTGGTGCTGTTCGCCAGGGTGTCGCGGGTGGCGGCGGCGCTGCTGCTGCCCTACTGGGCCTGGGTCACCTTCGCCGCCGCCCTGAACCTGTCGATCTGGCAGCTGAACTCCTGACCTGACCGGTCCCCGACGGCGGCGCCCGCCGGGGACCGTGGCCGTCCCCGGGTCAGCAGCGGGGCACGCCGGGGATGTATCCGTCGGACCCGGTGTACACGTACGCGTCGGCGATGAACCGACCGCTGCCGATCCGGTCCCAGATCGAGCTGGTGCCGTACGTGCCGGTGACCGTGGTGCCGCTGGTCTGGCAGGCGATGGTCACCCGCGTGCCGTCGGCGACAGTGCCCACCGAGGCGTACCCGGTGCCGGGGCCGGAGCGGACGGTCAACGGGGTGCCGCTGGTGTCGACAGTGCCGTTGCCGCCGCCCGAGGAGCACCCGTTGTTGCTGGTGTAGGTCTTGGTGCCCCAGTACAGGGCGAGGGTGCCGTTGAAGCGCACCTTGATGTCGGCGCCGTCGAGGCGCTGCTCGTAGTGCAGGTGCGGGCCGGTCGACCCGCCGGTGGTGCCGACCCAGCCGAGCACCTTGCCGTAGCCGACCGTCTGCCCGACGGAGACGTTGAAGCCGTTGAGGTGGGCGTAGTAGGTGCTGTAACCGCCCCCGTGGTTGATCCGGACGTATTTGCCGTAGCTGGTGCCACCGAGGTCGGTCACGCGGTCGACGGTGCCGGGCGCGCTCGCCACCACCGGGTCGCCCTGATCGTCGGTGCGGTTGAAGTCGACGGCGTTCGCCGGGCTGTGACCCGATCGGGTCTGCCCGGACCAGGACTGGCCGCACGGGAACGGCACCTTGAAGGTCGGCGCGGCCAGCGCCGGGCTGGCCGGCGCCAGGACTCCTCCGACGAGCACACCCGCCACCAGCAGGCTGATCCACCGCTTTCGCATACAGCTCCTCCTATGTCGAAAACCTTCGATGGGGTGGCCCTAGCCTGACAGATATCGTCAATCTTCGAAAGAGTCGGGGATCCGCCCCGGGAGCGCGCCCACGAGGCAGCCCGCAGGTTTCCGGATTGTTACTCGCTCGTGTCTGACAGGGGGTGGACCGGACCGGATGCAAGCGCTTACATGTGTGCACGCCCAATCGGACCGGCGACGGGTCACCAGCACGACCGCGCCGGCTAGGAAGGAGGACGGCATGGCGGTCTTTACCAGACCACGCCAGGCCTTCGTGATCGCCGGCGTACTCGGGCTGGCGCTCAGCGCCACCGCCTGCGGTACCGGCGACGACAAGAAGAGCAACAACGCGGGCTCCGCGGAGTGCGCCGCATACGACAAGTACGAGGGCCACGACGGCAAGAAGGTCTCGATCTACGCGTCCATCCGTGACGCCGAGGCGGACCTGCTCGAGCGCTCCTGGTCGGACTTCACCAAGTGCACCGGCATCGAGATCGACTACGAGGGCAGCGGCGAGTTCGAGGCGCAGCTCCCGGTCCGGGTCGACGGCGGCAACGCCCCCGACATCGCCTTCGTGCCGCAGCCCGGCCTCGTGAAGCGTTTCGCGGACGCCGGCAAGCTGAAGTCCCTGAGCGCCGACACCAAGGCCCTCGCCGAGCAGAACATGCCGGCCGACTGGCTGAAGTACGGCACCGTCAACGGGACGCTCTACGGCGTGCCGCTCGGCGCCAACGTCAAGTCCTTCGTGTGGTACTCGCCGAAGACGTTCAAGGAGAAGGGCTGGGAGGTTCCGACCACCTGGGACCAGCTCATTGCCCTGAGCGACAAGATCGCCGCCAGTGGCATGAAGCCGTGGTGCGCGGGCGTCGAGTCCGGTGACGCCACCGGCTGGCCGGCCACCGACTGGATCGAAGACGTGATCCTGCGGACCCAGGGCCCCGAGGTCTACGACCAGTGGACCACCCACGGGATCCCGTTCAACGACCCGAAGATCGTCGACGCGGTCGACCGCGCCGGCACCATCCTCAAGAACGACAAGTACATGAACGGCGGCTTCGGCGGCGTCAAGAGCATCACCACCACCTCCTTCCAGGAGGCGGGCGTGCCGGTCACCAACGGCAAGTGCGCGATGCACCGGCAGGCGTCGTTCTACGCCAACCAGTTCCCCGAGGGCACCAAGGTGGCTGCGGACGGCGACGCGTTCGCCTTCTACTTCCCGGCCATCGACCCCGCCAAGGGCAAGCCGGTGCTGGGCGCGGGCGAGTTCGTCGTCGGCTACGCCGACCGTCCCGAGGTCCAGGCGGTGCAGACCTACCTGGCTTCGGCCGAGTACGTCAACAGCCGCGCGAAGCTCGGCAACTGGGTCACGGCGAACAACAAGCTGGACATCGCCAACGTGGCCAGCCCGATCGACAAGCTCTCCGTCCAGATCCTCCAGGACAAGAGCGGCACCTTCCGCTTCGACGGTTCCGACCTGATGCCGGCAGCCGTCGGCGCGGGAACGTTCTGGAAGGGCATGGTCGAGTGGCTGAACGGCAAGGCGACCGCCCCGGTGCTCCAGGGCATCGAGAGCAGCTGGCCTAAGTGATCCCGGCGGTGGACCCGAGAGGGAGGGTTGATGGAGTTCGACTTCGCCGATCAGCAGCCGAAGCTCCTCATGCTGATGTACGGGCTGGTCGCCTTCGTCGTGGTGGTGGGCGGTCTGCTCCTGCTGCTCGACATGGTGCCGGCCTGGTTCGCCCGGCGACGGGAGGCACAACTCGTCGCCGCCTCGGCGAGTGGAGCTCCACTCCCCCGCCGAACCAAGCCGCGGGAGGGGCTCTTCGCGCTCTTCTTCCTGCTGCCGACGCTGCTGCTGCTCACCATCGGCCTGGTCGTGCCGGCCATCCGCACCACGGTGCTCTCCCTGATGAACAGGGACAGCACCGAGTGGGTGGGGTTGGACAACTTCGGCTGGATGTTCTCCGACGACGCGATCGTCCGGGTCCTGATCAACACCCTGATCTGGGTGCTCCTGGTCCCCCTGGTGGCGACCGGGTTCGGCCTCATCTACGCCGTACTCGTGGACAAGGCCCGGTTCGAGTCCGTGGCCAAGTCACTGATCTTCCTGCCGATGGCCATCTCCTTCGTGGGCGCCAGCATCATCTGGAAGTTCGTCTACGCCTACCGAGGTGAGGGCGACCAGATCGGTCTGCTCAACCAGATCGTGGTCAGCCTCGGCGGTGAGCCCAAGCAGTGGCTGCTCGAATCGCCACTGAACACGCTGCTGCTCATCGTCATCATGATCTGGATCCAGGCCGGTTTCGCCATGGTGGTGCTCTCCGCCGCGATCAAGGCGATCCCCGGCGACATCGTCGAAGCCGCCCGGCTCGACGGGGTCAGCCCGTGGCAGATGTTCTGGCAGATCACCATGCCGAGCATCCGACCGGCGCTGATCGTCGTGATGGTGACCCTCACGATCGCCACGCTCAAGGTCTTCGACATCGTCCGGACCTCGACGAACGGCAACTACGACACCAGCGTGATCGCCAACGAGATGTACAACCAGGCGTTCCGGTACAGCGAGAACGGGCGGGGTTCCGCGCTCGCGGTCTTCCTCTTCATCCTGGTCATCCCGGTCGTGATCTACCAGATCCGTAACCTCCGTCAACAGCGGGAGGGCTGAGATGACCACCGCAACGCCAACTGTCGCCGCTGGCACCCAGAAGACCGACGGCACCCCGACCACCACTGCCGGACGGGTCCGCAAGCGGCTGAACAGCCGCACCGCCACCCTCGTCTCAGTCATCATCGCGGTGGCCTGGACCATTCCGACCTTCGGCCTGCTCGTCTCCTCACTCCGACCGGAAGACGAGATCAAGACCACCGGCTGGTGGACGGCCTTCACCAACCCGCAGTTCACGTTCGACAACTACCAGCAGGTCCTGTTCGGGCGGTCGTCGTCCTCCGGGCAGCTCGCCGGGTCCTTCATCAACTCCCTGGCGATCACCATCCCGTCGGTGCTCTTCCCGCTCGCCTTCGCCTGCCTGGCCGCGTACGCGCTGGCCTGGATCAACTTCCGCGGCCGGGACTGGGTCTACATCGCGATCTTCGCGTTGCAGATCGTGCCGCTGCAGATGGCCCTGGTGCCGCTGCTGAGGTTCTTCTCCACCGGGGTCAGCCTCGGCGGCGTCACCCTGATGCCGGCCTGGGACCTGGTCGACGAGCAGAAGTTCGCCCAGGTGTGGTTCGCGCACACCTGCTTCGCGCTTCCGTTCGCCGTCTTCCTGCTGCACAACTTCATCTCGCAACTGCCGGGTGACCTGATGGAGGCGGCCCGCGTCGACGGGGCCACCCACCCGAAGATCTTCCGCACCATCGTGCTGCCGCTGATCACCCCGGCGCTGGCGGCGTTCGGCATCTTCCAGTTCCTCTGGGTCTGGAACGACCTGCTGGTCGCGCTGATCTTCGCCGGCGGCAGCAACGAGACCGCCCCGCTCACCGTCCGGCTCGCCGAGATGGCCGGCACCCGGGGCAACGAGTGGCAGCGCCTCACCGCCGGTGCGTTCGTCAGCATCGTCGTACCGCTCATTGTTTTCCTGTCCCTGCAGCGCTTCTTCGTGCGAGGTCTGCTCGCCGGCAGCGTCAAGGGCTGACCCGCTTGCCCGCCGCCGCCTGGCCCCTCGGGCGGCGGCGGGCGCTCCGGGCACCGAGCGGGGGAACCGTGACGAGGATTGATGATGTGGCCCGGCTGGCCGGAGTGTCCACGGCCACCGTCTCGCGGGCCCTGCGCGGGTTGCCGACGGTCTCGGCCGCCACCCGACGCCGGGTGCTCGCCGCCGCCGAGCAGCTCGACTACGAGGTCTCACCGAGCGCGTCCCGGCTGGCCGGGGGCCGGACCGGCACGGTCGCGGTGGTGGTCCCCCGAATCACCCGCTGGTTCTTCAGCACCATCGTCGAGGCGGTCGAGGAATACCTCCACCAGTCCGGCTACGACCTGCTGCTCTACAACCTGGGCGGCCGGGAGCAGGTCCGCCAGCGGGTCCTGCGTACGGCCAACCTGCACAAGCGGGTCGACGCCATCATGCTGGTCGCCACGCCACTGCGGCCGGCCGACATGACCGCGCTGGCCGCCCTGGAACTCCCCGGGGTGACCATCAGCTCGGGAAGCAGGGTGCCCAACTGGCCCTGCGTCCGCATCGACGACGTGGCCGCCGCCCGGGCCGCCACCCGGCACCTGCTCGACCTCGGGCACCACCGCATCGCGCACATCTCCGGTGACCCGGACGACGAGCTGGCCTTCACCACCCACCTCGACCGCCGCCGGGGCTACCAGGCGGCACTGCGCGCCGCCGGTCTGCGGCTCGACCCGACCCTGGACGTCGAATCCACGTTCACCATCGACGGCGGCACCCGGGCCACCGAGGAGCTGCTGGCCCGCGGCGAGCCGCCGACCGCGATCGTCGCCGCCTGCGACGAGATGGCGATGGGCGCGATGACCGCGCTGCGCGACGCCGGACTGCGGGTGCCGCAGGACGTCAGCGTCATCGGCATCGACGACCACGACCTGGCCGGCGTGCTCGGGCTCAGCACCATCGCCCAACCCGCCGCCGAGCAGGGGAGACTGGCCGCACGGATGTTGCTCGACCCGCTCGAAGCCCGACCTCCGGGCCCCCTCGTGGGTCACCAGGGCACCGACGGCGCCACGCCGGTGATCCTGCCCACTCGGCTGGTGGTCCGGGACTCGACCGCACCACCCCGGGCACACTGAAGAACTTCAACCATCGCCGCCGGCCGGCGGCTGGCGGCGACGCGGCCGGCAGGAGCACCGCCGGCAGTCCACCCACAGCTCGACACGGGAGAAGACCCTGAACACCGATCCGACGCAGCAGACCCCCTCCGGTCACCCGGTCACCGGCTGGTGGACCGAGGCGACCATCTACCAGATCTATCCCCGCTCGTTCGCCGACTCGGACGGGGACGGCATCGGTGACCTACCCGGCATCACCGCCCGCCTCGACCACCTCGTCGAGCTGGGCGTGGACGCGGTGTGGCTCTCCCCGTTCTACCCGTCGCCGCAGGCCGACGCCGGCTACGACGTGGCCGACTACCGCGACATCGACCCGCTGTTCGGCACCCTCGCCGACGCGGACAAGCTGATCGCCGAGGCCCGGTCCCGCAGCCTGCGGGTGATCGTGGACCTGGTGCCGAACCACACCTCGTCCGCGCACCGCTGGTTCCAGGCCGCCCTGCCCGCCGCGCCCGGCAGCCCGGAGCGGGCCCGGTACATCTTCCGGGACGGCCTCGGCCCGACCGGTGACCAGCCGCCGAACGACTGGCAGAGCGTCTTCGGCGGCCCGGCCTGGACCCGGACGGTCGACCCGGACGGCAAACCCGGCCAGTGGTACCTGCACCTGTTCGACACCGGCCAGCCGGACCTCAACTGGGACAACCCGGAGGTCCACGCGGAGTTCCTGGACGTCCTGCGGTTCTGGCTGGACCGTGGCGTGGACGGCTTCCGGGTCGACGTGGCGCACGGCCTGATCAAGCAGGCCGACCTGGCCGACTGGCAGGAGCCGCAGGAGATTCTCTCCGGCAACGAGATCGACAAGCCGCGCCCGCCGATGTGGGACCAGGACGGCGTGCACGAGATCTACCGGCAGTGGCGGCAGGTCCTGGACAGCTACCCGGGCGAGCGGGTGCTCGTCGCCGAGGCGTGGGTGGAGCCGGCCGAGCGGCTGGCCCGCTACGTCCGCCCGGACGAGATGCACCAGGCGTTCAACTTCGAGTACCTGCTGGCCGCGTGGACCGCACCGGCCCAGTACGCGGTGATCACCCGCTCGTTGGAGGCGACCGACTCGGTCGGCGCGCCGACCACCTGGGTGCTGTCCAACCACGACGTGGTCCGGCACGCCTCCCGGCTCGGCCTGCCGGTGGGCGGCGGCCGGCCCAACGGCATCGGCACCGGCGACCCGCAGCCGGACGCGGCCCTCGGCCTGCGCCGGGCCCGCGCAGCCACCCTGCTGATGCTCGCCCTTCCTGGCTCGGCGTACCTCTACCAGGGCGAGGAGCTGGGGCTGCCCGAGCACACCACGCTGCCCGACGAGGCCCGGCAGGACCCGACCTGGGAGCGTAGCGGGCACACCCAGCGTGGCCGGGACGGCTGCCGGGTGCCGATTCCGTGGGAGGCCGACGCCCCGTCGTACGGTTTCGGGCCCACCGACGCGAGCTGGCTGCCGCAGCCCGCGCTCTGGGCGGAGTACGCACTGGACCGCCAGCGCGACGTGCCCGGCTCCACGTACGAGCTGTACCGCGCGGCGCTGCGGCTGCGCCGCGAGCACGGGCTGGGTCGCGGCACCCTGGAGTGGGTGTCCTCGGGCGACGAGACGCTGACCTTCCGCAACGGTGAGCTGACCGTGCTGACCAACTTCGGTGCGGCCCCGGTGCCGCTGCCGACCGGTGCCGAGGTGCTAGCCACCAGCGCACCCCTGAACGACGACAACGCGGTCCCGACCGACGTGACGGTCTGGCTGCGCTGACCCTGACCCCAGCCCGTGAGGGGCCAACATCAGGGATGTTGGCCCCTCACGCTCGCCCGAGGCAGCACTTTCGGAGATGTTGCGCGGATCAGGGCGGGCGTGCGGGCGGGGCGGACGGTGGGGGTGGGGGCGGCGCACGCGGGTCAGAGGCGGTCGGCGCGGGTGTGCAGCAGGTCGTGCACGTTGTCGATGTCCTCGGGTGAGGTCCGCGAGGCGAGCCAGTACATGACACCAGTGGGGATGAAGAAGAGCTGGAACGCGGCCAGCCCGACGGCGAAGTTCAACGGCGGCGGGAATGCCGCTCGCAGCCCCTGGAACGCCACCCCGACCAGCCCGTTACCGGCCGCGCGACCAACCCCGTTGACCAGGTTGCCCAGGCTGTAGACCGTGCCCCGGTGCTCGGGTGGGTTGACGTCGGCGATCAGCGCGAACCAGTTCGGCGAGTTGGCCGAGGTCAGCGCGAGCGCGACGATCGCGGTGAGCAGGCTCAGCCCCACCGACGGCTCGGTGAAGACGCTGGCCAGTACCGCGCCGACGACCGCGCCGCCACTCGCGCCGTCCGGCACGTCGATGGTCACCGGGACGAAGAACAACACCAGGTAGAACGGCAGCGCCGCGAGGATGCCGACCGCGGCGACCAGGGCCCGCCCTCTCGGCGTACGCCGCTGCGCCGCGTCGCCGATCAGGCCGCCCACGATGGAGAGCACCCCGCCGAGCTGGAACAGTGTGGCGAAGACGCTGCCCACGACCACAGCTGTCGACGTCGAATATCCCTGGGCCTCGGCCCGTTCGGCGAAGAGCACCGGCAGCCAGACCAGCGAGCCGAAGGCGGCCTGCGCGGTAAGGCCCTGCAGGATCAGCCACCGGTTGGTCCGTCGGGCCAGGATGCGCGGTAGGTCGGCGCGGCTGATCCGATAGTCGTACTCGGCGCCGGCGTCCAGCCTGCCAGCCAGTTCCGGCTCGCTCTGGCCACGGCGGACGTCGTACGTGAACAGGTACGCGAGGGTGGCCGCCAGGCCGACGCCGGTCAGGAGCAGGAACGGTCGCCGCCAGTCAGCCGCCCCGAGCAGCCCGCCGAGGAGCGTGCCGGCCAGGGTGCCGATCCCCTGGGACAGCCCCCAGAAGCTCATCACCAACCCCCGCCGGGTCGGTGAGATCAGGTCGGTGACCACCGAGAAGCCGACCGAGCCGACCGCACCGAGGCCGACCGCCGCGACCAGTTGTGCGGCGAGGAACGTGAGGTAGCCGCCGGCGAGCGCGCTGCCGCCGGTGCCCGCCGCCCAGAGCAGCGTGCCCACCATGAGCAGTGGCTTGCGGTTGGTCCGGTCGCCGACGTACGCCCAGCCGACCGCCGCCACTGCGCTGACCAGGAAGCTGACCGCGGTGACCAGACCGAGCAGCCGCCCCGACACGCCGAACGCGTCGGAGATCGGGCCGTACAGCGGCGGCACCAGCCCGATCGCCACGTTGTCCAGGGAGGCGAGCAGCACGAACACCACGACGCTGTACAGCCGGTGTGCCGGGCCACCGCCCCGGCCAGGCGGGCGTGGGCCGGACTGCGCCCGCCCCTGGCCGGGCCCGCCACTGGTCACCGTCATGACCGGCAGCCAACCAGACTCCGTCGAGCAGGTCGTCACGCGGGTGGGTGCCGGTCACCGTCGACCGGCACCCACCCACGTCGATCCCGACGGTCAGCGCCGGTCGAGAACCAGTCCGCGAGCCGCGGCGTACTGCTCACGCACCGCGGGGACGGGCTCGGCGGCGTACTCCTCGGTGCCCTCGACCGCCCAGACCGGCGGCGTGGGACCGCCCAGGGCGACCCAGGCGGCCTGCCGGGCGGCGCCGTCGGCGACGTACTCCCCGGCGGGCGGGACGACGACCGGGCAGCCGAAGACCTGCGGCGCGATCCGACGGACCGCGGCCGACCTGGCTCCGCCGCCGACCAGGATGACCCGGCGGGCGGTGGCACCCTGCGCGGTCAGCGCGTCCAGGCCGTCGGCGAGGGCGCAGAGCATGCCCTCCACGGCGGCCCGGGCCAGGTGCGCGGGGGTCGACGTGCGCAGGGTCAGGCCGTGCACAGCGCCGGTGGCGAGCGGACGGTTCGGCGTCCGCTCACCCTCCAGGTAGGGCACCATGACCAGCCCGTCCGCACCGGCTGGCGCGGAGAGCGCCAGCTCGGCCAGTTCGTCCAGGCTGACCCCGAGCATCGCGGCGGCGGCGTCCAGCACCCGGGCCGCGTTGAGCGTGGCGACCAGCGGCAGGAAGCGACCGGACGCGTCGGCGAAGCCCGCCACCGCACCGCTCTCGTCGGCGGCCGGCACGTCGGCGACGCTGAACACGGTGCCGGAGGTGCCGATCGAGACGATCACGTCACCGGGCCCGGCGCCGACGCCGAGCGCGGCAGCGGCGTTGTCCCCGGTGCCCGCGCCGAGCAGCGCGCCGCCCGGCCCACCCAGCACGTCGGACAGCTTTCCCGCCGACTCCGCCGGACCGAGCACCTCGGGCAGCACCAACCGCCGGCCGAAGCCCCGCTCCAGCAGGTCCAGTCGGTACTGCCCGGTGGCCGGCGACCAGTAGCTGGTGCCGCTGGCGTCACCCCGGTCGGTACGCAGCGCGTCCAGCCCCGGTGCGCCGGCCAGCCGCCAGGTCAGCCAGTCGTGCGGCAGGCAGACGGCCGCCACCTGGGCTGCCCGCTCCGGCTCGTGTGTGGCCAGCCAGCGCAGCTTGGTGAGGGTGAAGCTGGCCACCGGCACGCTTCCGGTGGCCTCGGCCCAGAACCGACGCCCGGCCGCGCCGCCGCCGGCCTCCTCGACGAGGTCGGCGGCGGCGTCGGCGGATCGGGTGTCGTTCCACAGCAGCGCCGGGCGGACCACCTGGCCGTCCTCGTCGAGGCACACCATGCCGTGCTGCTGGCCGGCGACCGAGATCGCGGCCACGTCGGCCAGCCCACCGGCCTGGTCGGCGGCACTACGCAGTGCCTGCCACCAGGCTTCCGGGTCGACCTCGGTGCCATCCGGGTGCGGCGCCCGGCCCTGCCGGAGCAGGGCACCGGTCTCCGCGTCCCGGATGACCACCTTGCAGGACTGGGTGGACGAGTCGACGCCTGCGACCAACGGCATGGCGGGGCCTCAGCGGGCGCCGAGCAGGTGCTCGACGGCGAGCTGGTTGAGCCGGACGAAGGCGAAGCCCCGGGCGGCCACCGCGTCGACGTCGACATCCTCGAACGCGGACCGGTCGGCCAGGAACTCGTCGTAGCTCTCGCCCGCGCCGAGCGTCGGCGTGTTCAGCTCGCCGACCTTGCTGGCGGCAAGTGCCTCGACGACCTCGGGGTCGGCGCGGAACGCCGCTGCCCGCTCCTTGAGCAGCAGGTAGGTGCTCATGTTGGCCGCCGCCGAGGCCCAGACACCGTCCATGTCCTCGGTGCGGGAGGGCTTGTAGTCGAAGTGCCGGGGGCCGTCGTAGGTAGGCCCGCCGTTCGGGCCGCCGTTCTCCAGGAGGTCCACCAGGGCGAACGCGTTCATCAGGTCACCGTGACCGAAGACCAGGTCCTGGTCGTACTTGATGCCACGCTGGCCGTTGAGGTCCAGGTGGAACAGCTTGCCCTGCCAGAGCGCCTGGGCGATGCCGTGGGCGTAGTTGAGCCCGGCCATCTGCTCGTGACCGACCTCCGGGTTGAGGCCCACCATCTCCGGGTGCGCCAGCTGGGAGATGAAACCGAGCGCGTGCCCGATGGTCGGCAGCAGGATGTCTCCGCGCGGCTCGTTGGGCTTGGGCTCCAGGGCGAACCGCAGGTTGTAGCCCTTGTCGATGACGTACTGGGTGAGCAGGTCCACCGCCTCGCGGTAGCGGTCCAGCGCGGCGCGGACGTCCTTGGCGACGTCGTACTCGGAGCCCTCGCGGCCACCCCACATGACGAAGGTGCTCGCGCCCAGCTCGGCGGCCAGGTCGACGTTGCGCAGCACCTTGCGCAGCGCGTACCGGCGGACGTCGCGGTCGTTGCTGGTGAAACCGCCGTCCTTGAAGATCGGGTGGGTGAAGAGGTTGGTGGTGACCATGGGAACCACGAGGCCGGTCTCGTCGAGAGCCTTGCGGAACCGGGCGATGTGCTGGTCACGGGTGGCGGCGTCGGCGCCGAACGGGATCAGGTCGTCGTCGTGGAAGGTGATGCCGTACGCGCCCAGCTCGGCGAGCCGGTGCACCGCCTCGACCGCGTCGAGCTCGGGGCGCGTCGCGTCACCGAACGGGTCGCGGGCCTGCCATCCGACGGTCCAGAGCCCGAAGGAGAACTTGTCGGCGGGAGTGGGACGGGGTGCCATGAGCGACCTCCGGGTGGTGGTGTTGTCCGCTATTTGTTCAGCCATTGAATTATTTGCTCGCCCTATGGCACTGTCAAGGGGTGAGCCTCACCCACGCCCCGGCCGGCGCAGTCCGTCAGGGCAGTCTGCGCGAGCTCAACCTCGCCCTGGTGCTCGGCCGCATCGCCGCAGCCCACCGTCCTCCGTCCCGGGCCGACCTGGCAACAGCGACCGGCCTGACCAGGGCCACCGTCTCCGCGGTGGTCGAGGACCTGCTCGCCGGCCACCTGGTCAGCGAATCCGACCCGGCGCCCCGCTCCGGCGCCGGCCGTCCGGCACGCGGGCTGGTCCTGGCCGACCAGGGGCCGGCCGGGCTCGGCCTGGAGGTCAACGTCGACTACCTGGCGGTGTGCGTGGTGGACCTCGCCGGCCAGGTCCGCCATCGCACCGTGCACCGGGCCGACCTGCGCCCGGTGGCCCCCGCCGACGCGCTGGCCCAGCTGGTCGAGATGGCCGTGGCGGCCCGCGACGACGCCACCGAGCGGGGCCTCACCCTGGTCGGGGCCGCGCTCGCGGTGCCCGGCCTGGTGGACGACGCCGGGATGGTCCGGCTCGCGCCCAACCTCGGCTGGCGCGACGTGCCCGTCCCCGCACTGCTCGCCGAGCATCCGCCGCTGGTCGAGCAGGTGCCCGGCGTGCCCGTCCTGGTCGTGGACAACGAGGCCAACCTCGCCGCGCTCGGTGAGCTGCACTCCCGGCCACCCGGCCCGTCCAGCTTCCTGCACATCTCCGGAGAGGTGGGCATCGGCGCCGGCATCGTGCTGGACGGGGCGCTGTTCCGCGGCGTGCGCGGTTGGAGCGGTGAGATCGGGCACCTTCCGGTCCACCCCGAGGGCCGTCCGTGCCGCTGCGGCGGGCAGGGCTGCCTGGAGCAGTACGCCGGCCAGGAGGCGATCGTGACCGCTGCCGGGCTGGCCCGGGCGGAGCTTCCGGCGGACACCGCGACGGCGCGGCTGGCCGAGCTGGCCGAGGCCGGCAACGCCGACGCGCTCCGGGCGCTGCACGACGCCGGAACGGCGCTCGGCGTCGCGGTGGCCGGCGTCGTGAACCTGCTCGACCTGGACACCGTGGTGCTCGGCGGCGGGTACGCGGCGCTCGCGCCCTGGCTGTGCCCTCCCGTGCTCGCCGAGATCGCCAGCCGGGTGCTGACCGCCGCCTGGTCGCCGGTCACGGTCCGGCCGTCGACGCTCGGCGCGGAGGCCGCCGCGGTGGGTGCCGCCGGCTCGGTGGTCCGCCGGATCGTCGCCCAGCCCGCCGGGTGGCTGGCCCGCTCCGGCTGATCGACACTGCGCGCTGGGCGCCTGTCGGTGCGGATCGGTATCCTTGCCCCTCAGCAACGATGCCGTGTGAGGAGTCGAGAAGCAGCATGCGCACGAGTCGTCAGACGCGAGCCGGCGTGCGGCGGTGACCACGACCCGGCGACCCAGCGGCACTCCGCTGCCAGCCGACCCGCCGTTGGCCCGCGAGCTGCTCGACGGTCTCGCCGAGGCGGTCCTCACGACGGACGAGACCGGCCGGGTCACCCTGCTCAACGCCATGGCGGCGGAGCTGCTCCCGGAGATCACCGTCGGCACCGAGCTGTCCCGCTGCCCGGTGGCGGCCCTGGCCCGGGCGGTCGCCAGCGACGCCGACCGCTTCGACGCCGACCACCGCGGCCGACGACTGCGCGGTGCCCGGCGACAGCTCGCCGGCTCCCGCTTCGCGTGGTACGTGCGCGACGCCACCGAGGAGCACGCCCGCGCCGACGCCCTGCTCGCCGAACGCTCCCGCACCGCCTTCCTCGCCCAGGCCGGCAGCCGGCTCGGGCTGTCCCTGCACCGGGACCAGGTGCTCCTGGCAACCACCACCCTCGCGGTTCCCTACCTGGCCGACGTCGCCGTGGCCCTGCCCCGACCGGCCGCGCCGGCCGAGCCGCACGCCCGCTGGATCCGGTACGCCGACGGCGAGCCCGCCCCGGTCAGCGGGCTGGCCCCGGCGACGCTGACCGACACCGTGCCCGGGCTCGCCGAGGCGCTGACCGGCGACGTCACCGAGCCGAGCCGTTGGCGCGACACCGAGCTCGCCGACCTGGCCGCCATGCTGCCGCCCGGGTTCGGCCACCCCGGCATGGTGCTGGTCAGCCCGATGCTCGGCGCCGAAGGGTCGGTCGGCGCTCTGCTGCTCGTCCGACGGGCCGGGCGGGCCGACTTCGACCCGCGCGACATCGAGCTTGCCCGGGAGTTCGCCGCCCGGGCGGGTGCCGCGCTGGCCACGGCCGACCTCCATGGCGAGCAGGCCCATCTGGCCCGGGTCCTGCAGGCCAGCCTGCTTCCGCCCGAGCTGCCCTCAGTGCCCGGCGTGACCCTGGCCGGCGGCTACCGGGCCGCCGGAGACAGCCTGCGCATCGGAGGCGACTTCTACGAGGTGTTCCCGCACCCGCGCGGCGCCCTGTTCGCGCTCGGCGACGTGTGCGGCAGGGGCGTGGGCGCAGCCGTGCTGACCGGCCGGGTCCGCCAGTCGTTGCAGACGCTGCGGCTTGTCGAGCAGCGCCCGCTGGAGCTGATCGACCTGCTCAACCGGGCGTTGTTCGATGCGCCGGACGCGGCGCGGCGCAGCCAGCTCACCACTCTGCTGCTCGGTTCCCTCCAGCGCGCGCCCGACGGGGTGGACATCCGGATCGCCGGCGGGGGCCACCCGGCACCGCTGCTGGTCACCACGGACGGCACTGTCACCCCGGTCCCGGTCGGTGGCATGCCGGTCGGGGCGCTGACGGCCCCACGGTTCGCCGAGACCCGGGTGCACCTCGACCCCGGCGACCTGCTGCTGGCGTACACCGATGGGGTGACCGAGGCGCGCGGGCCCCGCGACGGGGTGATGTTCGGTGAGGCCCGGCTGCGTGCAGCAGTCGCGGCGGCGGCCGGGCAGCCGCCGGCGGCGCTGATCGACCGGGTGCTCGGGGCGGTCGACGACTGGTTGGACGGGCAGGCCCACGACGACGTCGCGATGCTGGCCGTCTGTGCGTCGGTGCCGGCGTGAGTGGGCCCGGCCGGAATGTGCGCGACCCGCTCACGGCCGCACCAGCCCGCAGCGGCGCGATCAGGCGGTTCGCGCCACCGGTGGGCCGCCGGCCGGCCAGTCCCGGGTGGGGCCGACCGAGCGTTCCTGGTCACCCGACGAGCCGGCCCAGGCCCCACGGGTCTGCAGGCCCGGATCAGTGGGCAGAGACCGGCCACCTGGCCGGTCCGGGCCCGGCCAACCCTCCTGCTCCGCCGGCTCGCCCAGTGCCGACGTGGCGTGCGCCTGCTGACGGCGACCGACCTCGTCGAATTCCCGCATCCCGCGCAGCAGCGCGTCGCGACCCTCCGGGCTCATCCTCGCCAGCACGGCCCCGAGCTGTTCCTGACGATCCGCCCGCAGCTCGGCGAGGAGCCGGCGGGCCTCCGGGGTGAGGTGCAGCGAGATCTCCCGCCGGTCGAAGCGGCCCGGCTCGCGCTCCAGCATGCCGGCGGCGACCAGCCGGTCGCAGAGGCGACTGGCTGAGCTGAGCAACATGTCGAGCTGGGTGGCGAGCCGACGCAGGTTGATCCCGTCGGACTGTTCCACCACCATCACGGCCCGTAGCTGGGCGCCGGAGACACGACTGGCGGTCCCCTCCCGGGCAGATTCCCAGATGCCCAGCAGGCTTGCGGCCACCGCGTCCAGCGCGGCAGCCATACTCGTCTCGGGGTCCGTCGGACCGCTCACATCGGCCATGGTGGGCCGAGAATACTCCGAACCCGCTGGTGGTCGAGCTTTAGCAAGGGAGCGACGATGAGCGAACCGGTCAGTCAGGCACGGCGCGCCCTGAACCAGACACCGGCCGACCGGCTCGTCATTGGCGTCGGCGAGGTGCTCGGCCGGTCGTACGGGATCACCGACGTCGAGCTGTACCAGGTCGACTACCGGCTCGCGGAGCTCCTGCCGCTCGGCGACGGTGAGCCGATCGACAGCCCCGGGCACCCCGCCTGGCGGGCCTTCGACCACCAGTCACCGATACTCACCGACGGCAACGGGTGGTTCCCGGTCACCATGCGTGGCGAGCGCCGGGGGGTGCTGTGCCTGTCGCCCGTCCCGGACGACCCGGACGACCCGGACGTCCTCGCCGCGCTCGCCGAGATCGCCACGGCGCTCGCCCACGAGGTGGCGGCGGTATCCGCCGGCACCGACGTCTACCGGGCGGCCCGGCGCAGCCAGCGCCTCACCCTGGCCGCCGAGATGCAGTGGGACCTGCTTCCCGGCCGCAGCCGGATCCGACCCTCGTTCAGCCTGGCCGGGCAGTTGGAGCCGGCGTACACGGTGCGCGGTGACAGCTTCGACTGGTCCGACGACGGAGAGCGGCTCTGGCTGGCCACCATCAACGGCACCGGTGAGGGCGTCGCCGCCTCCCTGCTCACCTCGTTGGCCACCCATGCGCTGCGCAACGCGCGCCGGGCCGGGCTGAGCCTGGCCGACCAGGCCGCCCTCGCCGACCAGGCCATCTACGACCTGCACCGGGGCGAGCAGCACCTCTCCGCGTTGCTGATGGAGCTGGACCTGCGCTCCGGGACGATGGCCGTCGTCGACGCGGGCTCACCCCGACTGGTTCTGCTGCGCGGCGGGGACGTCACCGAGCAGCCCCTGGAGGCGCAGTTCCCGCTCGGCATGTTCGAGGCGACCGACTACCACGAGCAGAAGTTCCCGCTGGAGCGCGACGACCGGCTCTTCGTCGTCAGCGACGGAGTGCTGGAGGCCACCGGGCAGCACATGCGCTACGGCGAGACGGCACTGGACCGGTTCCTGCGCCGGACGGGGCCGATGGCGCCACTGGACGCCGTCCGGTCGCTGATCGGTGACCTGCGCGCGTTCGTGGCCGGTGACCTGGTCGACGACGCGGTGGTCGTCTGCCTGGACTGGTACGGCCCGCAACCGTGACCGGCGCGGTCAGTACGCTCCGCGGCCGTTCAGCACCGCTCCGAAGGTCTTCCAGAGGATGGTGAGGTCGGCGGCGAGGGACCAGTTCTCCACGTAGTAGAGATCGAGCCGGATGCCGTCCTCCCAGCTCAGATCCGAGCGACCGCTGACCTGCCAGAGGCCGGTCATGCCCGGCTTGACCAGCAGCCGCCGGGCCACGTCGCCGTCGTAGCGGGCCACCTCCGAGGGCAGCGGCGGGCGGGGCCCGACCATGCTCATCTGGCCCAACAGCACGTTGACGAGCTGCGGCAGCTCGTCCAGGGACCACTTGCGCAGCAACCGGCCCACCCGGGTGACCCGGGGATCGTGGCGCATCTTGAACATCAGGCCGTCGGTCTCGTTGCGAGCGGTCAGCTCGGCGAGCATGGCGTCGGCGTTGACCACCATGGTGCGGAACTTGAACACGCCGAACTCCTGCCCGCCCCGGCCGACGCGGACCTGCCGGAACAGCACCGGACCCCGACTGTCCACCTTGATGGCCAGGGCGATGAACGCGATCAGCGGCAGCAGCAACGCCAACGCCAGCGACGAGACGGACCGGTCGACGAGACCCTTCACCAGCTTGCGTGCCCCGCGGAACTCGGGGGCCTCGACGTGGATCAGCGGCAGGCCGGCGACCGGGCGGGTGTGGATCCGCGGGCCGGCGACGTCGGTCAGCGCGGGCGCCACGACCAGGTCGACGCCGGTCCCCTCCAGCTGCCAGCCGAGGCGACGCAGTCGGGTCGCGGTCAGCTCGCCCGACGCGGTCACCGCGACGGTGTCCGCGCCGATCGCGGTGGCCGCCTCCGGGATGCCCCGGAAGGACCCCACCACCGGCACGTCGCCCAACCTCTGCGCCACCGGTGCGAGCAGCGCGTCCGGAATGCACGCCCCGACCACCTGGTAACCGGCGTACGGCTCGCGGCGCAACGTGTGCACCAACTCCAACACGTGGGCGGTGTCGCCGACCACCAGCACCTTGCGGGACCACCCGGCGCCCAGCGAGCGGGCCCGGTGCAGGCGCTTGCGGGCGGCGAACCGCGCCACCTCCAGCCCGACGGTGCCCACCGCGAAGGAGATTCCGAGGAAACCCCGGGACACGCCGAAATCGGCGATGTAGCCGACGATGGCGATCGCACCGGCCAGGCGCAGGCTGGCGGAGCTGACCCGCCGGTACTCGTCCGCCCCGTAGCCGATCACCCGGTCGTCGTAGCAGCCGAGAAACTTGAGCGAGATCAGCCAGGCCAGCACCAACCCGGGGGCGACCAACACGTACGGGACGTCCGAGCCGGTCGGCTCGTCGTCGCCGAAACGGGTGACGTAGCCGACGAGCAGCGCGATGATGAGGATGGTGGTGTCCAGCACCACCAGAACCCGGACATAGGACCGTTCGTCGGCGCGCGCCACCAGACCAGCAGGACGGCCTTTCGGCCCCGCCGACGTGGCGGGGGTCAACAGTGTCGCCGCGGTCACCGGCCCTCCCACTCTGTTCAGGATGGCCCCGGCCGACGGGTCGGTCCGGAGGCGGACCGACTATGCCGGAACAGTCGACATCCTGCCTTGACAACTATGACGGCCGATTGCTTCGGACGTATTGCCGTCACTTTTCTTCAACACGGTGGCCAAAAAGGGCCTGCCACACCGGATCGACGGTACGGCAGGCCCTCTGGCGTCTGAGCGCCGGATCAGCGCGGTGCCGGCGGACGCCGGGCGATGGCGCTGAGGAAGATGCTGCCGATCTCGCTCGGGTCCTTGGTGACGAAGACGTCGCCGCCGGTCACCTTCGTGATCGACTCCAGCTCGGCCTTGCTGACGCCCTCGCCGATGCCGATCATGATGACCTGGACCGGCCGCTCCGGGTCGGCGATTTCCTTGAGCTTGGCGAGCAGCTGCTGCTGGTTGAGGCCGCTGTCGTCCTCGTTCTTGCCATCGGTGAACAGCACGATCGAGTTGACCCGGCCGGGCTGCCAGTCCTCCTGCACGGCCTGGTACGCGGCCAGCATCGTGTCGTAGAGGCCGGTGTCGCCGCTGGAGGGCTTGATCGTGGCGAGCGCCCCCTCCAGCTGGGCCCGCTGACCGGAGAGCGGTCCGATCGGGATCAGCTGTCGGTAGTCCCGGTTGCCGACC
Source organism: Micromonospora sp. M61 (assembly GCF_018070245.1). NCBI lineage: Bacteria > Bacillati > Actinomycetota > Actinomycetes > Micromonosporales > Micromonosporaceae > Micromonospora > Micromonospora sp. M61. The sequence goes on from NZ_JAGPYA010000007.1 coordinate 133,381, forward strand.
AGCTTCGTGGAGAAGGTCCACAGGCCGATCGACCAGGAGTCGTCGAAGAGGCCGAGGCCGCGGCGTGCCGCGTCCACGGTGACCTCCTCCCGGCTCCGGTTGCTGGCGGAGGGCACCGGCTCCTTCATCGAGCCGGAGACGTCGATGACGGCCAGCATCCGACCGGACTGGGTGGCGATCGACCAGCTGGAGACGACCCGCTGGATCGCAGCCGGGTCGAGGCCACCCGCGGCGGTGCCGCCGTTGGCCGGTGCGGTCGGCGCGCCGCCGGACGGGCTGGGGGCACCCTGCGGCGCCTTGAAGCCCTCACCCCAGTTGCCGTCCGGCGCGCGCAGCGACTGCGCGGCGAGCCGGTTGCGGAAGGTGGGGCTGGTGAGCAGCTCGAACAGCACCCGGGCCGCCGACGCCTTGCTCGGCTCGATGCCGGGCAGCACCGCGTACGGGTAGTCCAGCGGCATCGGCGCCGGCTCCATGTAGAGCGCGGCGAGCGGCACCGGTGGCTTCTTGCTGTTGTAGGCGATCACGTCTTCTTCGGACAGGGCCGCCGCGCCGAGACCGCTGGCGATGGAGGTCGCGTCGTTGGCGGTCGGGAAGCGGGCCAGCAGGTCGTTGCGGAGCGAGGAGCGCCCGGTGGCCAGTGCGCGGAGCGCGCCGACGGTGTTGCGCTGGGCGTCGGCTCCGCCAGCGCCGTTGGCTGCCGCCGTGAGCGACATCAGGCCGGACAGGCCTGCCGCGTCCCGGGTCGGCTCGACGATCCCGGTCCGCAGCGGCGCGCTCGTGTTGTTGACCTGCTTGAGCAGGTCGGTCCAGTTGAACTTCTTGTCCGGCCAGCCCAGCCGGGTCGCGATCGGCTCGGGCATCGCCACGACGATGGGGCTGCGCGCGATGGACGCGCCGTTGGTCGGAGCGAACGCCGTCGCGTCCTTCTTCAAGCGCAGCAACCAGGTCGAGGAGTCGGGCACCCAGACGTCAGGGCTGACGGCGGTGCCGCTGGCCTGCCCCACACCGGCCAGGACCGCACCGTGCTTCGCCGCCACCACCGCGGCCACGTCCACCGGGTCGGAGGCGGAGACGTCCACCCGGATGCAGGTGGGGCCTACCGCGGCGCCGTCCTTGACCCACTGCGACGCGGCGGCGTCCACAGCGGGGGCCAGCTCGGAGGCGACCGCCACGGCGAGCCGGATCTCGCCCGAGCAGTCGGGCTGGATCAACTCCCGATAGCCGAACCACACACCGGTCGTGACGACGAGCACCGTCGCCGTCGCGGCGGCGGCTGCTAGGTGGAGTTTCGAACGCATGCGATGGCGGCCTGCTGACACGGTGACCATCTTGCGTACAAGGTGCCCTCTCTGCCACATCCGTTCGGACTAAAGTTACGCAGGAGAAACAGTTGACCTCCATTTAGCAACACAGAGTGATGCACCGGCCCCGGGGCGTTGCCTAATCGGTGCCGCCCTCGCGTTTCGGCGGCGCAGATTCAGGGCAGCACGCACGTCGGGCTCGGCACCAGCACCGGTTCCCCGACCGCCTCCGGGACGCCGGTTTCGAAATCTCGCCGCAAAACGCGCACCATGTCTGCCCGCTCGTCGGCGACATAGACGTGCTCGCCGATCAGCGCGAAGTGCCGGGGCCACTCGCCACCGGTGTCCACTTCAGCCACCAGCTCGGGCAGATCCCCGGCCAGGGTGAAGACCGCCAGGGTCCCCACCCCCCGGTTGGCGACATAGAGGAAGCGACCGTCCGGGGCCACCGCGACCTCCGACGGCTGGACATGACCGGACCGCTCGCTGGCCTCGACCCGACCGCGCTGGTGCAACGCGCCGTCGTCGGTGAGCTCGTACGCGGTGACCGAGGCGTCCAGCTCACCGACGAGGTAGCAACGTCGTCCGTCCGGGTGTCGGGCCAGGTGCCGGGGCCCGGTGCCGGGTGCCGTACGGATGCGCGGTCCACGGGGCACCAGGCGCCCGCTCGCGTCGTCCAGGTCGTAGCGGTAGACCGAGTCGGTGCCGAGGTCCACAGCGAGGAGAGGCGCCCGGCCGGCACCCGGCGAGACCATGTGGGCGTGCGCGCCGTCCTGGCGCTCCGGGTCGGGGCCGTGCCCCTCGTGCACCACCAGGTCGGTGCGCTCGCCGGGCACGCCCTGCGCGTCGAGGGGGAAGACCGCGACGCTGCCGCTGCCGTAGTTGGCCGCCACCAGGTGACCGCCGTCGGGCAGCACCGCCAGGTGACAGGGCTCCGCACCGCCGGTCGACCGGCTGCCGAGCGGGTCCAGTCTGCCCTCCGACCCGACCCGCCAGGCGCTGACCTCGCCGTCGGTCAGCTCGTTGACCGCGTAGAGCACCGGGTGGGTGGGATGCCGCGCCAGGAAGGAGGGGGACGCGGTCACCGCAACCGTGCCGAGCGGGGTCAGCGCCCCCGTCGTCGGGTCGCGGTGTGCCGCGACGATGCCGCTGCCCCGCCCACCGCTCTGCGCGGTGTAACCCCCGATGTGGACGATCTCACCCTGACCACTCACGTCCGACTCCTCCGCTGGCGTCCCCCGCTGATCCAATCAGAGGCTGCCCGCGTTGCCCGGCCCTTAACCGGCTTTCCGGCCCGGATCTCAGGCCGTGGGCACCGGCTCCCCACGCTGCCGGGCCACATGCTCGACCAGAGAGATCAACACCATCTTTCCGGACTGCCGGTCCCGGGCGTCGCAGAGCACCATCGGCACATCCGGGTCCAGGTCGAGCGCCCGGCGTACGGTCTCCAGGTTGAACCTGCGCGAGTCGTCGAAGCAGTTCACGCCCACCACGAACGGGATGCCCCGCTGCTCGAAGTAGTCGATGGAGGGGAAGCAGTCCGCCAATCGACGGGTGTCGGCGAGCACCACCGCCCCGAGCGCACCGAAGGCCAGCTCGTCCCAGAGGAACCAGAACCGGTCCTGACCGGGGGTGCCGAACAGGTAGACCTGGAGGTCCTCGTTGATGGTGATCCGGCCGAAGTCCATCGCCACAGTGGTCGTCGACTTGCCCTCCACCCCGGAGATGTCGTCGGTGCCGATCCCGGCGCCGGTCAACACCTCCTCGGTCTGCAACGGGCGGACCTCGCTCAGGGCGCTCACCAATGTCGTCTTGCCAGCGCCGAAGCCTCCCGCGATGAGGATCTTCAGTGCCAGCGGGATCGTGGTGCTGGTGCCCACATGGTCATAGCGCACGGAGTCCACTGACCACCGCCTTGAGGATGTCGTCGTCGGGAAGGATGCCGGCGGCCGGCGGCTCGTGCACCGCGACCAGGCCTTCAGTCAGGAGATCACCGAGCAGGACCCGGACCACACCGACCGCGAGGTCCAGCTCGGCTGCCAACTCGGCCACCGACACCGGTTGGCGGGACAACGCGATCAGCCGTCGATGCTCCGGGAGCAGGTGCGGACGGCTCGCCGCGTCGACGTCCGAGCCGGCCAGCACGAACGCGACCAGGTTGAAACCGTCGACGGCGGAGCGTACCCGCCCTCGGGTGAGGGTGTACGGCCGCACCACCGGGCCGGCGTCGCTGTCCAGCCACTCGTGCTGCGGCCCGGGCGGCTCAGTCCGCATCACCGGTTCCCACCGACGATCGGGCCGGCGCGGCGAGGCTCTCCCCCACCCGGATGACCAGCATCGCCATCTCGTACGCGACCAGCCCGATATCCGCGTCGGCGTCACTCACCACCGCCAGGCAGGCGCCCTGCCCGGCGGCGGTGACGAAGAGGTACGCCGCCTCCATCTCCACCACGGTCTGGCGGACCGGGCCGCCGTCCACGTGTCGGCTGGCGCCTCGGGCCAGGCTGGAGAAGCCGGCGGCTAGGGCACAGAGGTGCTCTGCGTCGGAGCGCTCCAACTCGGCCGAGCAGCCGAGCAGCAGACCGTCGGCGGACAGCACCACCGCCTCCCGGGCGGCCGGGACCCGTTGCACCAGCTCGTCGAGCAACCAGTCGAGGCCGGCGCTCTGCTTCGTCGAATGCCGCACTAGGCGTCCCTCTCAGTCGCGGTTGGGGAGTTCGGCGGTCGTCGCCGGGTCGGTGGGGTCAGCCGTGGCCTCCGGGCCGTTCGGCGCCGCCGGGGTGATCACGGTGGCGCGTCCGCGTGCCGTGCCGGCCTGGAGGGCGGCCATCACTCGGCGGACCTCCTCCGGGGATCGGGGCGAGGGGGTGTCGCTGACGGTCGACCGGGGCTGGGCGACGGGAGCCTGGCGTCGCACCCGGCGGGGCAGGCCGTCCAGCCCGTCGTCGGTCGTCGCGGGGGTGGATTCCGGCCCCGCGTCGCCGGTCCCGTTCGGCGCGGACGGGTCCGAGGTCGACGCCCCGATGGCAGGCGCCAGGCCGCCTGCGGCAGCACCCCCGCCGGAGGCGGCCGGCGTCGCGACGGCGGCCGGAGCGGGCGGGGACTTGGCGGCGGGCGTGGACGTGGACGGGCGGGTGCGTGCGCGGGGCACGCTGCCCCGGCGTACCGGGCGCGCCAGCCGTCGGCCCGCGTCGGCCGAGGCGGCACCCAGGGTGGCCGGGTCGGGGCCGGCCGGAGGCTCGGCGGTGACGAGGTCGGTGGGGATCAGCACCACAGCGGTCATTCCACCCTTGCCGGAGGGCCGCAACCGCACCCGTACGTGGTGGCGGGCCGCCAGCCGGGCCACCACGAACAGGCCGAGTCGTGCGCTCTGCGCCGGATCGAACTCGGGTGAGCTGGCGAGTCGGATGTTGGCGGTTTCCAGCGCCGCTTCGGACATGCCCAGCCCCTGGTCGGTGATCTCCAGGGCGTACCCGTTGGCCACCTGCTCCCCGACGACGGTGACCCGGGTGTCCGGCGGGGAGAAGGCGGTGGCGTTCTCGACCAGCTCGGCGATCAGGTGGATGACGTCGCCGACGGCCCGGCCCAGCACTCCGGCCGGCTGCACGGCGGTGATGTCCACCCGGTCGTACGCCTCGACCTCGGAGATCGCGCCGCGGATCAGGTCGACCATCGCGACGGGGTTTCGCCACCCGCGGCCGGGCGCGGAGCCGGCGAGGATGACCAGGTCCTCGGCGTGCCGGCGGAGTCGGGTCGCCAGGTGGTCGACCTGGAACAGCTCAGCCAACTCGTCCGGGTCCTCCGCGCGCCGCTCCATCCGGTCGAGCAGGTGCAGCTGACGGTGCACCAGGCTCTGGCTCCGTCGGGCGATGTTGAGGAAGACCTCGTTGAGCCCGCGACGCAGGGTGACCTCGTCCACCGCGGCCTGGACGGCGGTGCGCTGCACCTCGGTGAAGGCGCGCCCGACCTCGCCGATCTCGTCGTTGCCGTATTCCAGCGGTGGCGCCTCCCGGGCGACGTCGACCTGCTCACCTCTGCGCAGTCGGGCCACCACGTCCGGCAGCCGGTGCTCGGCCAGCTCCAGCGCGGCGGTGCGGACGCCGCTGAGCCGTCGGACCAGGGTGCGGCCGACCCGCACCGCCACCAGCACCGAGATCACCACGGCGGCGAGTCCGAGCACCCCGGCGGCGGCCAGCCGGATCAGGATCCGGACCGCCATCGGCACCGAACGGTCGGTGAGACCGTCGGCCTCGGCCAGTTCGAAGTCACGCAGCTGCTGCTGCACGGCGTCGTGGCTGGCCTGCCAGGACGCCGCGTCCACCGGCGGCCGGCCGGGCCGGTTGGCCGCGACCAATGCGTCCTGCATGGCGCGCAGACTGGTGAACGCCGGGCTCTCGGTCAGTCGCTGGTACGCGACGCGCCCGGCCTCGGGCAGGTCGGCCACGGCGCTCTCGGTGAGCCACCGCTGGTTGCCGATGGACTGCACGAGCTGGGCGTGTTCCCCGTCGGCGAAGCGGCCGACGGTCAGTACGCCGGCCAGCATGGCGTCGGTCTGGCCGAGCAGCTCCCGGGATCGGCCCAGCGCGGTGAGCGCCAGCGCCTGCCGGTTGAGGTCGGGATCGGACAGGGTGGCCATCGCGGAGAACGCCTGGAAGGCCGCTGTGACCATGCCGCTGTAGAGACCGATCGCGCCGGGGCGGTCCATCATCCGGTCGTCGATGAAGTCCCGGCCGGTCGGCAGCGCCGCCAGAGCGGTGACCAGCCGGTCGACGCGGTCCTCCAGCAGGTCGTCGGCGGCGTCGCGCAGCGCCTCTCCGTCGACCCGGCGGCGCAGCTCGGCGACCGCGCGATCGGTGCGCTGACGTTGCTCGGCCAGGGCCGGCAGATCGGCGCTGCCAGCGAGCTGCACCACCGAGAGGCGGCGTTCCCGCTGCAACTCGGTGACCACCGCCTCGCCGGGGCGGCCCAGGTCGTACAGCAGGGTGCGGGCGGAGAGCAGATTGAGGGCCGGCCCGAAGGTCAACGTGGTCGCGAAGATCCACAACGCCAGGAGCGCGCTCACCGGCGCGACGACCAGGGCGGTCAGCTTCGAGCGGATCGGCCAGTCGCGGGTTCTCATCAGACCTCGCCCGTACAGGGGTGGCAGGAGGGGTGCCGGCACCGCCGGGCAACGCGTCGGCCGGTTGCGTGCCCGGCGTCGACGTCGGGCACCAGCGCGGGCGCCTTGGGCAGGATACGTAATCAGGGGCGGTTGCACTACCGCCCGTCGCCTCGGGATCGACGCTCCGAGACGCGCGGCGTCGAGATCGACGCTCCGAGACGCGCCGCGTCGGAGGCTGTGCCCTGCGGGCAGACGGCGAACGCCCCGCTGGCGGACCGGCGGGGCGTTCGTCGTGCTGGGGGCGGGTCAGGCGTTGTCGGCGATGCCGAGGCCCTCGGCGACCCGCCGGCCGTAGGCGTCGTCGCACTGGCTGAAGTGCCAGACCATCTTCTCCTGGATCTGCTTGTCGCACTGACCCAACAGGTTGATCATGTTTTTCACCAGGTCGTCGCGCTCCCACTGCGGCATGGTGCGGAAGCGCTCACCGGCCTGGGCGTAGTTGTTCTGCCGCTCGATCGGCGCCCGCATGACCCGGCCCGAGACGAACGGCTGGTATTCCCGGTACGACTCGTCAGCCTGCTGCAGACCGGCCACCGAGGACGGCTCGAAGTTGATGTGAGGGTTGCCGCCCCGGCTGTCCACCCCGTACGCCATTTGACCACCGTCCTGATTGGTGTTCACCTGGACGTCCTCGCGGGGGGCGTTGATCGGCAACTGGAGGTAGTTCGGGCCGACCCGGTAACGCTGGGTGTCCGAGTAGGAGAAGGTGCGCCCGACCAGCATCTTGTCGTCGGAGAAGTCGAGGCCGTCGACCAGCACGCCGGTGCCGAACGCGATCTGCTCGTTCTCGTTGTGGAAGTTGCCGACGTTGCGGTTGAGGGTCATCAGGCCGACCGGAAGCAGCGGGAACACGTCCTCGGGCCAGGTCTTGGTGTCGTCCAACGGGTCGAAGTCCAGCTCCGGGTGCTCGTCGTCGCTCATGAGCTGGACGTTCAGCTCCCACTGCGGGTATTCGCCGCGCTCGATCGCCTCGTAGAGGTCCTTGGAGGCGTGGCCCAACTCGCGCGCCTGGATGGCGGCGGCCTGCTCCTCGGTCAGCGACTCGATGCCCTGCCGCGACTTCCAGTGGTACTTGACCAGCACGCCCTCGCCCGCGGCGTTGACCATGCGGTACGTGTTCACGCCGAAGCCGTCCTGCGTCCGGTAGTTGGCCGGGATGCCGCGCGGGCTGAACAGCCAGGTCAGCATGTGCATCGACTCGGGAGTGTTGGACATGAAGTCGAAGATCCGGTTCGGCTCCTGCCGGAAGGTCACCGGGTCCGGCTTCAGCGAGTGGATGACGTCGGGGAACTTGATCGCGTCCCGGATGAAGAAGACCGGCAGGTTGTTGCCGACGAGGTCCCAGTTGCCGTCCTCGGTGCGGAACTTGACGGCGAAGCCACGCGGGTCGCGGGTGGCTTCGGAGGAGTCCCGCCCGCCGATGACGGTGGAGAAGCGGAGGCTGACCGGGGTCTTCGTGCCCCGGGTCTGGAACAGCTTGGCCCGGGTGTAGGTCGCGGCCGGCTCGTCGCCGATCGTCCCGTACGCCTCGAACTCGCCGTGCGCGACGAAACCGCGCGCGTGCACCACCCGCTCGGGGATCCGCTCCCGGTCGAAGTGGCTGATCTTCTCCAGGAAGTGGTAGTTCTCCAGCGTCGCGGGCCCCCGGGAGCCAACCGTCCGCTGCTGCTGGTTGTTGTGCACGGGGTGACCCTGCCGGGTGGTGAGGATCGGCTTGCTGGTCTGTGGGTGCATCACCCCACCCAACCGCCTTTTCTGGAATGAGTCAAGTTTCAGTGGGACGGTGAGCTGCGTCTCTCGTCAGGAAAGTGTCCCGAATCGGGATTGGCGATCAGTGTGCGGAGGGAATACCAGGAGACGAAGGAGGAGCCCATGTCGCCCACTCAGGTAATCGTCATCGTGCTCGTCGTCCTGGTGCTCGTCGCGGCGGCCGCCGTGGCCGTGCGGCAGCTCGGCCGTCGTCGCGCGCTGCGCAGCAAGTTCGGGCCGGAGTACGACCGGGTGGTGGCGGAGCAGGACAGCCGGTCCGCCGCGGAGCGCGAACTGCGCGATCGGGAACGCCGGCACGCCGAGCTCTCGCTCACCCCGCTCAGCCCGGAGTCCCGGGCCCGCTACAGCGCCGCCTGGGAGGAACTCCAGGTCCGCTTCATCGACTCACCCGGCGAGACCGTCGGCGACGCGGACGAACTGGTCACCCGGCTCATCGAGGAGCAGGGCTACCCGACCGGCGACTTCTCCGACCAGATCGCCCACCTCTCCGTCGAGCACGCCCGCACGCTGAGCAACTACCGGGACGCGCACGACATCCACCTGCGCAACACCCGAGGCGAGGCCAGCACCGAGGAGCTCCGGCAGGCGGTCGTCCACTACCGGGCACTCTTCGCCGACCTGCTCGGCGAGGAACCGCTCGGGCAGCACACGCCCGACCAGCCCCACCACCCGGACCACGACGCCACGAGCCGCTGAGGAGGCCACCGATGCGCCAGGATGAGCAACAGGTGAGCAACGACCATCCGGAGGCCGTCCGGTCCGCACCCGTGCCGGTACCCCCGGCCGGCGACCGGACCAACCGCTCCGACGCCCCGGAGGACGCCCTCAACGAGCGGGACGCCCTCAACGAGCGGGACACCTTCGACGAGCAGACCAGCGACCCGGACCGGACGAACGGCACCGAACGGGATGCCGCGTACGACCCGGCCGACGACGAGCGGGCCGACGACGTCGACCCGCGTCAGCGGCGGGACGACCGGTCCACCGACGAGGGCGGTTTCCACGAGCCGGGGCCGCTGCCGACGACGTTCGGCGCCACCACGGTGGCCGACGCGGTCGCCGCCTCCGCGCTGGCCAGCCCGCGCCCGCAGGACCAGCCGGACCCCCGGGCCGAGCGGACCGCCCAGCCGGGCGACGGCGCCGAGGACGGTGAGCGTGAGGGCCTGCGCGCCGACCCCACCGCAGAGCTGCACCGCCGCGACACCGATGTCGACGACGACGCGGACCTCGACGACCGCGCCGACGCGGACACCTCCGCGCGGACCTTCGTAGCGCCGGGGAGCACGGACGGCGCCCCCGAGCGGCGCGACGACCTGACCGGCGACCCGGACGTCACGGCCGGCTACGGCAGCGCCACGCCGGAGATGGTCGACCCGGACGCGGACGGCGAACCGGTCACCACCGACGGCACCAGCACCTCGCTGGAGTCCGCCGGGACGTCGCAGCCCGCCGGGTCGACCGTCGCGGCCGGGGCGGCCACGCTCCTGGACACGGACACCGCGCAGGGCTTCCGGGACCGCTGGCGGGACGTGCAGCTGCGCTTCGTCGACGATCCGCAGGCCGCAGCCGGCGAGGCGCAGTCGCTGGTGGAGGAGGCCATCCAGGCCCTCTCCTCGGCACTGGCCGCGCAGAAGACCACGCTGGGCGGGTGGCAGGACGCCGGCTCCGCCGACACCGAGCAACTGCGGATGGCGGTACGCAACTACCGGGACTTCCTGGACCGCGTACTGGGTCGCTGAGTCTCACGACCGACAAGGGGGCGCTCCGGCCGGATGGCCGGGGCGCCCCCTTGTCGTCGGCAGCCTGCCGGACCGCCCGAACGGACCCGAACACACCGGATCCCTCCAGGGGGATTGAAACCGCCCGTCCGGGGTAATACGGCGCGCGCGTACAGCCAGCGCGGACGTCGGCACGAGGGGTGACGGGATGGACGGCGACGGTCTCCGGCTCAACATGAACGGCCTGGACTACCTGATTCTGGCGCTGTACTTCGTCACCGTCCTCGGGGTCGGCTTCGCCGCTCGCCGCGCGATCCGGACCAGCGTCGACTTCTTCCTCTCCGGCCGTTCCCTGCCGGCCTGGGTCACCGGTCTCGCCTTCGTCTCGGCGAACCTGGGCGCGTTGGAGATCATCGGAATGGCCGCAAACGGGGCCCAGTACGGTGTGATGACGGTCCACTACTACTGGATCGGTGCCGTCCCGGCCATGGTCTTCCTGGGCATCGTGATGATGCCCTTCTACTACGGCTCCAAGGTCCGCAGCGTGCCGGAATACCTGCGGTTGCGGTTCAACCGCCCCACCCACCTGCTCAACGCGCTCAGCTTCGCCGTCGCCCAGGTGCTGATCGCCGGTGTCAACCTCTACGCGCTGGCCCTCGTCATGCAGGCGCTGCTCGGCTGGCCGCTCTGGACGGCGATCGTGGTCGGCGCGGCGATCGTGCTGGCGTACATCACCATCGGTGGCCTGTCCGGGGCGATCTACAACGAGGTGCTCCAGTTCTTCGTCATCCTGGCCGGTCTCATCCCGGTCACCGTGATCGGCCTGGTCAAGGTCGGCGGGTGGAACGGTCTGATGGACGCGGTCGGCGACACCAAACTCGGCGAGGCGGGCCTGCACGCGTGGCAGGACACCGGCAGCACCGCCAACCCGCTGGGCGCGCACTGGATCGGCATCGTCTTCGGCCTGGGCTTCGTCCTGTCGTTCGGCTACTGGACGACGAACTTCGCCGAGGTGCAGCGGGCCCTCTCGGCCAAGAACATGAGCGCCGCCCGGCGTACGCCGATCATCGCCGCGTACCCGAAGCTGTTCATCCCCCTGGTCACGATCATCCCCGGTCTGGTGGCCCTGGTGACGGTGAAGGGGCTCGGCGCGGAGAGCGGCGACCTCCAGTACAACAACGCCATCCCGCTGCTGATGCGCGACCTGCTCCCCAACGGCGTGCTCGGGGTCGCGGTCACCGGCCTGCTCGCCTCGTTCATGGCTGGCATGGCGGCCAACGTGAGCGGCTTCAACACCGTCTTCACCTACGACATCTGGCAGGCGTACATCCGCCGTGACCGGTCGGACGAGTACTACCTGCGGATCGGCCGGTGGGCGACGGTCGGCGCCGTGGTGATCGGGATCGGCACCGCGTTCATCGCGGCCGGGTTCAGCAACATCATGAACTACATCCAGGCGCTCTTCTCCGTCTTCAACGCGCCGCTGTTCGCCACCTTCATCATCGGCATGTTCTGGAAGCGGATGACCGCGCTGGCCGGCTTCTGGTCGCTGTTGCTGGGCACCCTGGTGTCGCTGAGCCTCTACCTGCTCTACAAGGGCGGAGTGATCGATTTCAACTCCGACCTGGAGGAGAGCTTCTGGGGTGCCGGCCTCGCCTTCGTCACGGCGGTGGTGGTCGCCGCGATCATCACCCCGCTCACCGCGCCCAAGCGGGACGAGGAACTGCGCGGGCTGGTCTACGGGATGGGCGGCATCGACCTGAAGGGCGACGTGCTCGCCGGCGACGCCGTCTGGTACCGCTCCCCCGTGCTCCTCGGCGTGATCGCGGTCGCGCTGGCCGCCCTCTTCTACATCCCGGTCTTCTAGGAAAGGGGTCGGCAGATGGACAACCACAGCCAGCCGGCACAGGACCCGCTGATCGACGAGTCGGAGGCGGAGCAACGGCGGTCCGCTGCGGCCCGGCTGTTCGACATCCGCCGGGTGATCGGTGGCCTCTTCGTGGCGTACGGGATCATCGTGACGCTGATCGGCATCTTCGACAGCCGGGCCGAGATCGACAAGGCCGAGGGTGTGCGGATCAACCTGTGGGCCGGGCTGTCGATGCTCGTCTTCGGCCTGCTCATGCTGCTCTGGCAGTGGCTGCGTCCCGCGGACCCGCCGGCCCCGAACGAGCAGCCTCCCGGGAGCTGATCGCACGGCCTGACCGCACGGCATGAGGCACGGCCCGGCCTGACCGCCGGGCCGTGCGGCATGAGCGCGGCACGAAGGGGTACGCGAGGGAATCCAGGCACCGTGTCGGACCCAGGAGGCAGCACCATGACCGATCGCGATCGCCAACCGCCGCTGGAGGACAGCCCGGAGGTGGCCTCGGCGGTGGATGATGACATCACCGTCTCGCAGTTTCGGACCGGAGGTGGGCCCGACCGGGACACTCCGGGCTTCGCCGAACCCCGCAGCCGACCCGACGACCTCGCTCCGGACACCGACGAGCTGATCGGCGACCCGTACGCCGCCGGCACCGGGGCGACCGGGACGGGCACCGGCGCTGGCGGGGACAACATCCGCACCGGGAGCGAGCAGCCCTGGGAGCCGGAGGACCTGGTGATGGCCCGCGGGCAGGACCTCACGCCGGAAAACCTGGAGAAGGCCCGCCGTGACCTGGCCGAGCAGGGCCGGGCGGCGATCGAGCGCACCGTGCCCTGATCGGGCAAGGGGGGTCCCCGGCCCGACCAGAACGGTCGGACCGGGGACCCGGGGGGAACCTGCCGCCGGCAGTGCCTCACCAACTGCCGGCGGCCGGTGGGTGTGCAGCGTTCCGGTCAGAGAGCCGGGTACGCGTTGCGCATGAGCTCCTGGAACTGGGCGGAGAACCACGCACCGGAGATCGGCGCGTCCGGCAGAGCCCCGGACGGGTTGTTGCCGTTGCGGGCGTTACCGCCGTACGTCGGGTCGCACATCCGGTCGAAGCCCTTGCCCTCGTTGTTCGGGATCTCCTTGCTGGAGCCGTCCGACTCACCCGGCGGCTTCACCCAGACGTAGGCGTCGATGCCCGTCGCCGGGTTGGCCCGCGGCCGCTCGCCGAGGCCGGCGCCGGCCTGGTTGCACCAGTTGCCGAGGTGGGCCCGACGGTCGATGCGGCCTCCGTTGACGTACGTGTCGACGCTGGTCGTGGCGCCCGGCCCGGTGGGCCGCGCGGAGCCGCCCCACCCGTTGCGGGAGGTGTCGATCAGCATGCCGATGTTGGAGTTGAAGCCGACCGAGACCAGCTTCGTGCGGAACGCCTGGGCGAAGGACAGCTCGTCGACGTAGAAGTTCCAGTCGACCCACTTGGACTGCCGCACCGTCTGACCGTTCACGTTGTCCGTGACCTTGAAGTACGGCTCAGTCAGCGCCGAGTAGTTGGCGGTGTTGGTGATGAACCCGTGCACGTTGTTGACAGTGCTGCCGGAGGCCACCGCGGCGGTCTTCAGGATGTCGGCGGTCGGGCCGAAGTTGGAGTCCCAACCGAGCCAGCCGTGGTGACCGGCGTCGATGTAGTTGTAGACGTTGCCGATCGCGCCCAGCTTGGCGAGGGCGTAGCCGACGCCGTTGACGTACGCGCCGTTGGCCTTGACCGTGTCGCACATGACAGTGCCGCCGGGCTGACCGGACGTGTTGGTGACCAGGTTCGGCAGCGAGTCGATCTCGATGACGTTGATGATCCGCAGGCTGCTGTACTTCGACTCACCCTGGATCGCGGCGATCGGGTCGATGTACTGGGCCTTGTACTTGGGCAGCTCGTCCGGGCCCAGCTCACCGTTGGAGGCGAGCGCGGAGCAGTCCCGGCCGGGCAGGTTGTAGATCACGAACTGGATGTAGCCGGCGCCCTGACGCAGCGCCTCGTCCAGGTGCTCACGCACACCGAAGGCGCCGTTGGAGCTGCTGTCCGGCGTGCCGTTGATCGCGGCGATCCGGTCCAGCCAGACGGCGGTGGGGTTGTTGGAGACCCGGCTTCCGCCGGCCTCGGCGCCCGCCTTGGCCTTCCACTCCGGGTTCACGTAGCCGCGCGCCCCGGCGTAGGGGTTGTCGACCTTGGTGCCGGGCGGCGGCGTGGTGGGCGGCGGGTCGGTGGGCGGAGGGTCGGTGGGCGGAGGCGTGGTCGGCGGGGGCGTGGTCGGCGGGGTGGTGCCACCGTTGCAGACCACGCCGTTCAGGGTGAACGAGGTCGGCTTCGGGTTGCTGCCGCTCCACGCGCCGTTGAAGCCGATGCTCGTCGACGCGCCGGTGGCGAGGGTGCCGTTGTAGGACAGGCTCTTGGCGGTGACCTGGCTGCCGGACTGGGTGAACTCCGCCGACCAGCCCTGCTGCACGCGCTGGCTGGAGTTGGGGAAGGTCCAGCCCAGCGTCCAGCCGTTGAGCGGGTCACCGACGTTCTTGATGGTGACGCTGGCGGTGAAGCCGCCGGGCCACTCGTTGCTCGTGTAGGCGATGTCGCACTGAGTCGCGGCCTGCGCCGCGGTGACCGGAATCGTCACCAACCCGCCGGCGACCAGGACACCCGCGCCGGCGAGCGCCATGGTCCGGCGTGGGCCGGACAGCCTTCTCCACACATTCATGCCACTGATCTCCTTGGGCGAGACCGGGCCCGCGTACGGCCCGGCGAGACGGCCCGGCGGGCGTCCTGCACGGACGGCCTCCGGCGCCAACGGGAATCTTTGGGGGGCGCCCGACCCGGACGGGCGATGGTGGTGGTGGTGCGCGGCCGATGCGTCGGCCGGTCGATCGGCGGCGGGACGTCGCCCGGTGAACCGGTGCCCTCGACTCCCAGCCTGCGCGGTGTGGCTCACCTCACCGCGTTGGACGATTCTCGCATGGGAGCGCTTCCATGGCAATGGCTCGATGCGTTGCGCGCGCCGGCCGTCCCTCGAACCCGTTTGGGACGATACCCCCGAGTGCGCTCGGGCAGCACGTTGCGGACCGGAGCCGCCGCGACCGGGATGACCGTCGCGGGTCGGGCACGGGGAGGCCGGAACGCCGTGCGCCGCACGCAAGGGCTTCCCGCACCTGAGACGACACTGAGCGCGGCGAAAGCCGCGTAGCACCCCTTCACCTCTTACCTGGACCAAAGGTCAAAACGCGAATCTTTCACTTCATAAGTCATGAAACCGTCTAACGTCGGTCTTAGCTCGGTTGTCGCCGGGCACAGGACAACAGGGATGGAGTGACGCAGGTCATGGCTAAGAAGATGCTCGGGAAGGTCGTTGCGGGCGCCGCGCTCGGCGGTGCATCGCTCCTGGTGTTCGCGCCGGGGATCGCGTTCGCGGACGGCCACGACGACGCCAAGGACCGCGACGGCAAGGTCTACGCCAAGCCGCACGTCGTAAAGGCTGGCGAAGAGGTCAAGCTCCTCGAGATCTGCCCGGATCGGCAGGAGCACGCGTACGTGTGGTCCAAGGTCACCGGCAAGGTCAAGCTCAAGCCGGCCCACGAAGACCGGGGCGAGGACCGCGAGTGGCGCGAGGAGGAGAACTCCTCGGACCACGACAAGGGCAAGGACGAGCACGGCAAGGACGACAAGGGCAAGGACCACGAGGGCAAGGACGAAAACGGCAAGGACGAGCACGGCAAGGACGAGCACGGCAAGGACGACAAGGGCAAGGACGACAAGGGCAAGGACCACGAGGGCAAGGACGAGCACGGCAAGGGCGAAGAGGGCAAGGGCGAAGACGGCAAGGACAAGCCGCAGCCGCCCGCCGACGGCGCCCAGCCCGGTGGCCAGGGTGGCGGCGCTGCCGCCGACGCCTACGGCGACGAGGGCAGCAAGGACTGGAAGGGCGAGGAGCACGGCCAGGACGCGGACGACAGCCGCGACAAGAAGGACTGGGACTCCAAGGACGAAGGCAAGAAGGACTGGGAGTCCAAGGACGAGCACGGCTCCGGCGAATACGGCTCGGACAAGGGCTGGGAGTCCAAGGACGAGCACGGCTCCGACGAGTACGGCTCGGACAAGGACTGGGAGTCCAAGGACGAGCACGGCTCCGGCGAATACGGCTCGGACAAGGGCTGGGAGTCCAAGGACGAGCACGGCTCCGGCGAGTACGGCTCGGACAAGGGCTGGGAGTCCAAGGACGAGCACGGCTCCGACGAGTACGGCTCGGACAAGGGCTGGGAGTCCAAGGACGAGCACGGCTCCGACGAGTACGGCTCGGACAAGGGCTGGGAGTCCAAGGACGAGCACGGCGGTTACGGCTCGGAAGAGGGCCGTTCCGACGAGCGCGACTGGGACAAGGAGCGCGAGTTCGTCTACTACGGCGAGGCCAAGGTCGACAAGGACGCGAAGCCGGGTCGCTACGAGCTCAAGGGCTCGTGCGGCGAGGGTGAGCTCGTCGTGCTGCCGCACGGCGGTGTCGACGGTGGTGACGGTGGCGCCAGCACCGGCACCGACCGTGGCCTGGCCACCGGCGGGGCGGGCCTGCTCGGCGCTGCCGCGCTGGGCGGGATCGTGCTGATGCGTCGCCGGCGGACCGATGGTTCGCTCGTCTGACGTGACGACGACACGGGCCGGCGGCCGTCACGGGAGACCGTGGCGTGCCGCCGGCGCGGCCGTCGTCGTCACCATGGCCATGATTGGCGCCGGGATGATCGGCGCCAGTCTGAAGGACACACCCGCTCCCCGACCGCCGCAGCCGTTGGCTCAGGCCGGTCCCGAGGTCACCGGGTCGGCGAGCACCACCGACGACGCCCCGCCGGTCGACGGGCAGCCGGTCGGAGACGCGCCGGCGGGACTGGCCCGTTCGGCGCCGACCAGCATCGAGATCCCCCGGATCGGTGTCGACGCGACGATCATGTCGTTGGGCACCAACCCGGACGGCACCGTCCAGGTCCCTCCGCTCGACCAGGCCGACAAGGCCGGTTGGTACGAGCCGGGTGCGAGTCCCGGCGAGACGGGCAACGCGGTCATCGTCGGGCATGTGGACTCGGCGGTGCTCGGTCCGGCCGTCTTCTTCGACCTCGGCGCGCTCACCCCCGGTGACACCGTCACCGTGCGCCGGGCCGACGGGGTGCCGGCCACCTTCACCGTCGACTCGGTGAAGTCGTACCCGAAGACAGCCTTCCCCACCGAGTTGGTGTACGGGCCCAGCGACCGGCCTGGCCTGCGGGTGGTCACCTGCGGCGGTCAGTTCGACGCGGTCGCCAAGAGCTACCCGGACAACATCGTCGTCTTCGCCAGCCTGGTGGCCTGAGCGGGGACGAAACGAAACGCGGTCCGGCCGGTCGGGGTCACCCGATCGGCCGGACCGCGTCCGGTGTGCCTGACTCAGGCGGCCGCGGAGGTCCGCACCAGGGTGCGGATCTGGCGCAGCAGCACCGAGAGGGCGGCGAGGTCCGCCCGCGACTCGTCGAACTCCCCCATCGCCCGTCGAGCGCGGTGGATCGAGGTGGCGTTCGACTGCTCCCACTGCTGCACCCGCTCGTGCGGCGGCAGGTCGCCCGGGGTGGAGTCCAGCACCTCAGCGGTGAGCGCGGCCAGCGCGGCGTACAGGTCGTAACGCAGCGCCATCCGGGCCAGCGTCTGCCAGCGGTCCTCCCGCGGCAGCAGGGAGATCTTCGACAGCAGCGAGTCCACCCGGAACAGGTCGGACAGCACGAAGTAGACCGAGGCCACCTCGCCGACGTCCCGTCCGCTGACGTTCGCGGTCTCCACCACGTCCATCAGACCGAAGCTGTACATCAGTCGGGTCGCCCGCTCGGCCAGCTCGCGGGGCAGCCCACGCTCGGTCATCGAGTCCATGTGCGAGGCGATGCCCTGCCGCTCGTCGCCGTAGAACAGGTCCTCCAGACCCGGGAGCAGTCGGGTCACCCCGTCCCGCAGCCGGGCGATCTCGGCCGGCACGTCGATCGGCGAGCGGCGGTTGGAGACCAGCCACCGCACCGCCCGGTCGAGTAGCCGGCGGGTGTCCAGGTAGACGCTGGTCTGCAACTCGGGTGCGACCTTGTTGTCCAGCGCCTCCACCGCGTCCCACAGGTCCCGCAGGCCGAACACCTCGCTGACCACCACGTACGCACGGATCACGTCCGCCGCGCTGGCCGCGGTCTCCTCGACCACCCGGAAGATGAACGAGATGCCACCCCGGTTGATCGCCTCGTTGACGAGCACTGTGGTGACGATGTCCCGGCGCAGCCGGTGCTGGCCCATCCGGTCGGCGAACCGTTCGCGCATCGGCGTCGGGAAGTAGTTGACCAGGACCTCGGTCGTCCACTCCTCGTCGGCCAGCCCTTCGGTGAGGATCTCCCGCTCCAGGACGATCTTCACGTACGCGAGCAGCACCGCGAACTCCGGCGCGGTCAGGCCCGATTCGCTGCGGACCGCCAGCTCCTCGTCCGGAGGAAGCGCCTCCAGCGCCCGGTCCAACCCGCCCGACCGCTCCAACTCGTTGATCATCCGGCGGTGCACCGGCAGCAGGGAGGCGGCCTGGGCCTGGGCGTTGTTGATCGCCCGCGCCTGGTCGTAGTTGTCCCTCAGCACCAGCTCGGCGACCTCGTCGGTCATCCCGGCCAGCAGCTCGTCCCGCTCGGCCGTGGTCAACTCGCCGTCGGCCACCGCGGTGTTCAGCAGGATCTTGATGTTCACCTCGTGGTCGGAGGTGTCCACCCCGGCCGCGTTGTCGATGAAGTCCGTGTAGATCCGGCCACCGGTCAACGCGTACTCGATCCGGCCGAGCTGGGTCCAGCCCAGGTTGCCGCCCTCGCCCGCCACCCGGCAGCGCAGGCTGCGCCCGTCCACCCGGATCGCGTCGTTGGACTTGTCGCCCACCTCGGCGTTGGTCTGGGTGGACGCCTTGACGTAGGTGCCGATGCCGCCGTTCCAGAAGAGATCCACCGGGGCGGTCACGATCGCCTTCATCAACTCCTGCGGCGACAGCTGCGTGACGTCGTCGTCCAGGCCGATCGCCGCCCGGACCTGCGGCGTGATCGGGATGGACTTGGCGGTACGCGGGAAGATGCCGCCGCCTGCCGAGATCAGCTCCGGGTTGTAGTCCTCCCACGACGAGCGGGGCAGATCGAACAGCCGCCGCCGCTCCGCGTACGAGGTGGCCGCGTCCGGGTCCGGGTCGAGGAAGATGTGCCGGTGGTCGAAGGCGGCCACCAGGCGGATGTGCTCGGAGAGCAGCATCCCGTTACCGAACACGTCACCGGACATGTCGCCGACGCCGACCACCGTGAAGTCCTGGGTCTGGGTGTCCAGGCCCAGCTCCCGGAAGTGCCGCTTGACCGACTCCCAGGCGCCCCGGGCGGTGATGCCCATCTTCTTGTGGTCGTAGCCCGCCGAACCACCGGAGGCGAACGCGTCGCCCATCCAGAAGTTGTGGGTCCTGGAGATCTCGTTGGCGACGTCGGAGAACGTCGCCGTGCCCTTGTCGGCGGCCACCACCAGGTACGGGTCGTCGCCGTCGTGCCGGACCACGTCCACGGGGGGCACGATCTGCCCACTGACGATGTTGTCGGTGACATCCAGCATCGCGCCGACGAACTCCTGGTAGCAGGCGACCGCCTCGTCCCGGTCACCCGGCTTCTGCTTCAGCACGAAGCCGCCCTTGGCACCCACCGGCACGATCACGGTGTTCTTCACCATCTGCGCCTTGACCAGGCCGAGCACCTCGGTCCGGAAGTCCTCCCGACGGTCGGACCAGCGCAACCCGCCCCGGGCCACCGGCCCGAACCGCAGGTGCACACCCTCGAAGCGGGGCGAGTAGACGAAGATCTCGAACTTCGGTCGCGGCGCCGGCAGGTCCGGAATGGCCTGCGGGTCGAGCTTGAACGCCACGTACGCCTTCGGCCGCCCGTCGGCGCGCTTCTGGTAGAAGCTGGTCCGCAGGGTCGCCTCGATCAACGTCAGGTACGAGCGCAGGATCCGATCCTGGTCGAGGCTGGACACGTCGTCCAGCGCCTCCCGGATCATCTCCACCAGCTCACCGCTGCGCTGCTGCCGCTGCTCGGTCGTCTGCTCGCCCGGCGCGAACCGGGTCTCAAACAGATCCACCAGCAACGCGGCGATCTTCGGGTACGCGACAAAGGTCTGCTCCATGTAGTCCTGCGAGAAGACCGTGCCGGCCTGCCGCAGGTACTTCGCGTACGCCCGCAGCACCACCACCTGCCGCCAGGTCAGCCCGCCGCGCAGCACCAGCTCGTTGAACCGGTCCACCTCGGCCTCGCCGCGCCACGCCGCCGCGAACGCGTTCTCCACGTGTGGGCGCACCTCGGACAGCTCGTGGTGCCCCTCGGGCAGCAGGAGGCCGAAGTCGTACAGGTAGACCCGACCGTCGATCCGGTCCACCTCGTACGGGTGCTCGTCGACCACTCGTACGCCGAGTGAGTGCAGCACCGGCAGCACGGCGGAGAGCATCATCGGTTCGCCGTACCGGTAGACCTTGAACCGGACGTCCATGGCCTCGGCGAGGTCCGCACCGGGCACCCGGGTCCCTGGTCGGGGCGCGAGCTGCTTGCGGAACAGGTGCATTTCCAGCTGGCCGGGCTCCTCCAGCAGCTCCAGCTTCGCCAGGTCCTTCATCGCCTCGTACGGCGTGTGCCCGTCCTTGTAGCCCTCCGGGAACGCGTCGGCGTACCGGGTGAACAGGTGCTTGGCCTGCTCGTCGCCGAGCTTGCGCTCCAGCACCAGCCGGTAGTCGTCGTCCCAGAGCCGGGTCGCGTCGGCCAGCTCCTCGGCCAACAGATCGGCGTCGATGTCGCTGGGCGGCCGGGTCGGGTCGGTGCGGACGATGAAGTGCACCCGGGCCAGCATCGACTCGGTGACCCGGGTGGTGTAGTCCACCCCGACACCGTTCAGCTCGCGCAGCAGGATGTCCTGCATGCGAAGTCGGTTCTGCGTGGTGAACCGGTCCCGGGGCAGGTAGATCAGGCAGGAGATGAACCGCCCGTACGCGTCCCGGCGCAGGAAGACCCGCAGCTGCCGGCGGCCCGCCATCCGCAGCACACCGACCACCGCGTGGTACAGGTCGTCGGTCTTGATCTGGAACAGCTCGTCGCGCGGGTACGTCTCCAGGATCTGGATCAGATCCTTGCCGGAGTGGCTGCGCTGACTCAGGCCGGAGCGGTCCAGCACCTCGGCGACCTTGCGGCGTACGACCGGCAGCTCGCGGACGCTGGTCCGGTACGCGGCCGTGGAGAACAGGCCCAGGAACCGCCGCTCGCCGATCACCTCGCCGTCCGAGTTGAAGATCTTGAAGCCGATGTAGTCGAGGTAGGCCGAGCGGTGCACGGTGGCCCGCGAGTTGGCCTTGGTGATGATGAGCAGGCGCTTCTCCAGCACCTTCTCGTGCGCCTCGGGCGTCATCGACGACAACGACCGCGGGTCCGGCGAATCCGAGCGCAGGATGCCCAGCCCGGTGCCGAGCACCGCCTCCAACGCCTTGCCGTCCACCGGGTCGGTGGCGTCACCCCCGGGGGCGTCCACCAGGCGGTACTCCCGGTAGCCGAGGAACGTGAAGTGGTCGTGGGCGAGCCACCGCAGCAGCTCCACCGAGTCCGTGATGTCCTTTTCCGGCACCGGTGGGCGATTGTCCGAGGTGCGGGCCGAGGCGAGCTCGTCGGCGAGCGCGAGGGCCCGCTGACGCATCTTCGGCCAGTCCTCGACAGCCTCCCGCACATCGGTGAGCACCCGCTGCAACTCGCGACGCAGCCGGTCCCGCTCGGCCGCGTCCCGGACCGGGTCGATCTCGATCCGCATCCAGCTCTCGATGATGTCGCCGGAGATCGCGTCATCCGGCTCCACGTCCGCGGAGACCTCGGTGAGCCGCCCCAGCGGCTCACGCCGGACCACCACGAGCGGGTGCACCAGCAGGTGCACGTCGAGGTGGTACGAGTTGAGCAGCGCGGTGACCGAGTCGACCAGGAACGGCATGTCGTCAGTGACGATCTCGACGACGGTGTGGTGCTGGTCCGCGTGCGGTTCGTGGATCCGCAGCTTCAACTCGCCGGGAACCCGCTGCTGGGCGAGGTCCCGGTGTGCCCGGGCCGCGTCGAGCATCTCCTCTGCCGTGAAACCGACCAGTTCCTCGTCCGGGGCGAACCGCCAGAAACGGCCGACAAGTGTCGCCGCGTCGTGGTCGTCCCCGGCGAGCGCGACAGCCTGGGCCACCAGGCGCTCCGCGTTGGGAACTGGTTCGTCGAGCTCGGCGTCCTCCACGTCGTCGGCCAACGCCTCGGTCGGCAGGCCCAGATCGTAGATGGTGTCGATGCTCGACCCGGTCAGCCCGGTGACTCCCGTGTCGAGCCGGCCGTAGCCGTCCCCGTCGGTCGCCGAATCGAAGCTGTCATCGTCCCGGCCGGAGTCATCCTGCCGGAGGTCGGGTTCCGGTTTGATCGCCGGACGCCGGTCCATCGGTGCCACTCCCCTCGACCCACCGCGTTGTGGGTCACTCTGCCGCCCAGCCTAGGCCCTGCCGTTCTTCGCCTTCGTCGGCGGACCACTGGCCAGACGTCCGGATCGGGACTTTGTCCTTTCACCCGTTGCGGGTCCGAGGTTGGCCGGCTGCGGGATACCCCGCCACGCGATGTTCATCACACGGGCGGGGCCCGTCTTTACCCGCGCTCGCACGCCTGGGGGACGTTGGGGACGGCGTTGGCGTACTACCGTGCGGGGGCAGTCTGAGATCGGAAGGACAAGCTCCATGCCCTTGTCGTACCCCCGGCCCCACCGGCCGAACCGCGCCCGCCGCCTGACCGCCGCCCTCACCACGGCGCTGCTCACGGCCGGTGTTCTCGCCGGCTGCTCGGGTGACGACGGGCCGCAGAGCACCGTCGACGCCTTCCTCAGCGGTTGGCGCAGCGGCGATCTCCAGGCGGTCGGCATGATCGACCCGACCGGCAACAAGCTGCCCTCGGCCGAGGTGACTCGCGAGATCAAGGAGCTCTCCGGCGAGCTGGCGGCCACCCCGCCCACGCTGAAGCGGCGCGGCGAGCCGAAGGTCACGAAGGACATCGCGACCGCGACGGTCCAGGTGGAGTGGAACCTGCCCGGTCAGACCCGCTGGACGTACGACCGGGAGTTACGCCTCGCGCACGGCGATGACGACCAGTGGCAGGTGATCTGGGAGCCCAGGGTGGTGCACGAGCAGCTCACCAAGGGTGACCGGTTGGCGCTGCGCCGCGACGCCGGTGCCCGGGCCGCGGTGTTGGACGCCGCGGGGCAACCGCTCGTGACTCCGCGCCCGGTGGTCCGGGTGGGCGTGCAGCCCGACGGGGTCACCGACATCAAGAAGCTGGTCAAGGACCTCGACGGGGCGTTCAGGGCGATCCGCCCGGCGCTGGTGCCCGCCGTCGACCTGGCCGACCTGCCCGAGCGGGTCGACAAGGCCGAGCCGGGTGCCTTCGTCGAGGTGGTGTCGCTGCGCGAGGAGGCGTACCTCCAGATCAAGCCCCGGATCTACGACCTGGACGGCACCAAGTTCATCTCCGCCAAGGTCGACCTGGCGCCGACCCGGGAGTTCGCCCGGGCGGTGCTCGGCACTGTCGACCCGGCGCAGGCGGACGACCTCACCGCACACCCGGACCGGTACGTCGCCGGTGACCTGGTCGGGCACGGCGGGTTGCAGGGCCGCTACGACGAACGGCTGCGCGGCGCGCCCGGGCTGACCGTGGTGGTCGAGCGGCCGGCCGAGGGCGGCAAACTGGAGTCCACCGGCACTGAGCTTTTCCGTCGGGAGCCGCAGCCCGGGCAGACGCTGAAGACCACGCTGGACGTCGCCGCCCAGAACGCGGCCGACGGGGCGCTGCGCGCCGAGTCCCGCCGCTCCGCCCTGGTGGCTCTCCGGATCAGCGATGGCGCGGTGCTCGCCGCGGCGAACGGTCCCGGGCCGGCCGGTGAAAACCTGGCCTTCACCGCCCAGGTGCCGCCGGGTTCCACGTTCAAGGTGGTCAGCACGCTGGGCCTGCTGGACCGGGGCGCTGTCACTCTGGACGGGCCGGTGGCCTGCCCGAAGACCTTCACCGTCGATGGTCGGTCCTTCAAGAACTCCGACAACTTCGAGTTGGGCTCGGTGCCGTTCCGCACCGACTTCGCCAAGTCCTGCAACACGGCGTTCGCCTCGCTGGCCCCGAAGCTCGGCGGCGACGGGCTGGCCGCTGCCGGCCGCACGTTGGGCCTGGAGGGTCAATGGGACCTCGGCACCGACGCCTTCACCGGCAAGGTGTCCACGGGCGGCAGCCCGGCCGAGCAGGCCGCGGCATCGTTCGGGCAGGGCACCACGCTGGTCAGCCCGCTGGCCATGGCCGGTGCCGCCGCCGCCGTCGCCCGAGGCCGGTTCGAGCAGCCGAAGCTCCTGCTCGACCCGGCGCCGGCCAAGCCGGCCGCGGCGGGTGAGCAGCTCAAGCCGGAATCGGTCGCGGCGCTGCGTTCGATGATGCGCGAGGTGGTCACCAGCGGCACCGGCAGCGCGCTCAAGGATGTGCCGGGCGAGGTGTACGGCAAGACCGGCACCGCCGAGTACGACGACAACCCGGCCCACACCCACGCCTGGTTCGTGGGTTGGCGGGGCGACGTGGCGTTCGCCGTGTTCGTGGAGAAGGGCGGGGCCAGCACGGCCTCGGCCGTCCCGATCGCCGAGCGCTTCCTCCGCGCCCTCCCACAGTCCTGACACCCGCGCGACAAGCGCGCCCCGCAGCGAGCGGCCCAAAGCACCGCGCACCACGAAGGCGTTGATCCACTCGGTTTCACGGAAACTGCGGTGTCCGAGCCACCTGGATACCGCGACTTCCGTGAAACCGAGTCGATCACGGCCCGGAGGGGCCGCCAGACGGGTCAGGCCGTGTCAGCTTTGTGGTGGTCCGAGGGGTCCTGGGCCGGTGCGGAAGGTCGCCGCAGCAGGCCTGGGCCGGCCGACGCGGGCGGACCGACCGGCTCCGGTTCGACCAGCTCCCGCTCGACCGGCTCCCGCTCGAACGTGGCGGCGATGTCCGCTGCGACGGTCGACTGCTCGGACCGGGCCTGACCGTTGGTGACTGCTGGTTCCGTCTCGGCCACGATGTCATGCGGCGTTGTGCCCCCGAAGAAGCGGCCGTCGGAAGAACCAACGCCGGCAGACCCGAAGCCCGAGGGTGCGTCGCCGGCAGACCCGAGATCGGAGGGTCCGGCCTCCGCGAGCGACCTGGCGTCGACGGACGGGTCCCACGGGGCAACGTCGGCGAACGATTCCTCGCCATGAATCGCGCTCGGCAGCGCATCGAGCCGCTCGGCAGCAACGAGCTGATCGAACCGCTCGCCCCGCTCCAGCCCATCAGGGCGCGCACCACGAACGAGCCCATCGAGCTGGTCGGCACGGTCCGGCCCGTCGAGCCGCTGGGAGCGGTCGGGTCGTTCGGTGGTGCCCGGGGTCCGGCCGTTGCCGCGCCGGGGGCCGGGGGTCGGCCGGACCGAGAGCAGTCGGGGCGGCACCGCTTCCGGTGCGCTGACCGGAGCCAGGCCGGCGACCACGGTGTTGACGATCTCGGCAGCGTACGAGCCGTCCGGGTCGTAGTCGGGGTCGAAGACGGTCAGCTCCACGCCGAGGCAGTGCGGGGTGTCGACCAGGCCGGCGAGCAGGATCTCCAGCTCGGCGAAGGCGATGCCACCCGGGTCGGGAGCGTCCACGGCGGGCATCACCGCGGGGTCGAGCACGTCCACGTCGATGTGCACCCAGTAGCCCGCGCAGTCGGCGAGCTGCTCGTGCGCCCACTGGGCCGTGCGGGCGGCACCTTCGGCGCGCAGCGCGGGGACCGGCCGGGTGGTGATCCCGGCGGCCTGGAGGTCGAGCCGATACTCGTCCTGCGCGCGGATGCCGAGCACCACCACGTCGATGTCGCGGAAGTAGGGTCGGCGGCCCTCCAGGGCGGCCAGGTCGGCCTGCCCACGCCCGGTGACGAGGGCAAGGTCCTCACCGGCAGCCGCGCCGACGTAGGAGGCGTTGCCGGGGTGCCGGAAGTCGGAGTGCCCGTCGACGAAGACCAGCCCGATCCGCCCGCCGACGGCCTCACCGAGGCGGTGCATGGCCAGCGCCGAGCCGAGCAGCACCGAGCAGTCGCCGCCCAGCACCACCGGGAACTCCCCCCGGTCGATGATCGAGCCGATCCGTTCGGCGAGCGCCAGCGAGTAGTCGGCGATCTCCCGGGCGTGGCACACGCCGTCGCCGGGCCGCCAGTCGCCCGGGTCGTACCGGGGTGGGGTGATGCAGCCGGCGTCGCGGGCACGCAGCCGGGCCAGCAGGTCGTGGTCGCGCAGCGCGCCGGGCGCCTTGCCGCAACCGGGGACCGACGTGGACGTCGGTGGCCGCAGGCCAAGGTTTGTCGGCGCGTCGAGGACGGCGATCCGGCGCATCATGAGCTCCCGTCCTCGGTGGTCGGGCGGGCCGGCCGGAACGCCGGCCCGCGCTGGCGTGCTACGAACTCAGAACAGGGCGCTGGCCAGGGCCCGGCGTGCCGAGGCGACCGCCGGATCGTCCGGGCCGGCGATGGAGAAGAGCGAGACCAGGTGCTGGCGGACGGTCTCGCGGTCCTCGCCGGCGGTGCGCCGGACCAGACCGACGAGCCGGGCGTACGCCTGCTCGGCCAGGCCGCTGAGCACCTCGATGTCGGCGGCCAGCAGCTGGGCGGCCACGTCGTCGGGGGCGCTCTCGGCGGCAGCCATGGCGGTGGTGGGGTCTGCGCCGGCCACCCGGCGGGCCACCCCTACCTGGGCCAGCCCCGCGGTGGCAGCGGCGTCCGCGGGCGCGTCGGCCAGGATCTTCCTGTACGCCTGCTCGGCGGCGTCCAGATCCCCGCTCATCAGCGCGTCGTCCGCCTCGTCGAGGCGGGGGTCCTCCGGCTCGGCGACGGCCACGCCGCCGGCCTTGAGGACGGCCTGGAGCCACTGCCGAAGCTGCGCCTCGGGCACGACCCCGGAGAAGGCGTCGACGGGCTGCCCGCCGACGACCGCGTAGACCATGGGAATGCCCTGGACCCGGAACATCTGGGCGATTCGCGGGTTTTCCTGCACGTCGACCCGTGCCAGCACCCAGGGGCCGTCGCCCTCGGCGTTCAGCCGTTCCAGCACCGGGGCGAACTCGTCGCTCTCCGGGAAGCCGGCGGCGCCGAAGAACACGACGACGGGCATGGCCATCGACCGTTCGAGCACGTCGGACTGGATTGTCGCCTCGGTGACGTCCACGATGGCGGTGTTACCGCCTGCGGTGGGCGCGCCCGGGGCGCCGTTGGACGGGCCGCCCTGCGGGGGCGTGCCGGGGCGGGGACTTGCTGGTGCGGGGCCACGCAGCGTGCTGAGGTCGACCGCGCCGCGGGTGAAGATCGACGAGGTGATCCGTGGGTCGCTCATGGTTACCTAGTCTCGCACGTGAGCCCCCGATCTCAGCTCACCCGCAACCCCGACGTTGCAACTCTCACGCCCCACCCCCACCCCCGGCGATCGGCCATTTCTGCCGCCCGGAAGCGGGCAGCGGATGCGTGATCGACGGGGGTGGTGGTATGGGTCAGAAGCGGGCGGGTTCGCGGTAGGTGCCCCATTCGGCGCGGAGCGCGTCGCAGATCTCCCCCAGGGTCGCTTCGGCGCGGACCGCGTCGAGCATGGCGGGGATCATGTTCTCGTCGGTGCGGCTGGCGTCGACCATCCGGGCCACCGCCGCACGGACCGCCGAATCGTCCCGGGCGCCCTTGCGCTCGGCGAGCACCCGGCGCTGCTCCAGCTCCACCTCGTGCGAGATGCGCAGGATCTCCAGCTCCTTGGCGACCGTGCCGGTGTGGCAGTTGACCCCGACGATCTTCTTGTCGCCCTTTTCGAGAGCCTGCTGGTAGACGAAGGCCGACTCGGCGATGTGCCCGGTGAACCAGCCGTCCTCGATGCCGCGCAGGATGCCCGAGGTCATCGGGCCGATCTGGTGCGGCCCGTCACCGCCGAGCTGCCGGATCCGGGCGAAGATCTCCTCCGCCTCGGCCTCGATCTTGTCGGTCAGTGCCTCGACGTACCAGGAGCCGCCGAGCGGGTCGGCCACGTTGACCACACCGGTCTCCTCCATCAGCACCTGCTGCGTACGCAGGGCGATCTCGGCGGACTCGTCGGTGGGCAGCGCCAGGGTCTCGTCCAGCGCGTTGGTGTGCAACGAGTTGGTGCCGCCGAGCACCGCCGCGAGGGCCTCGACGGCTGTGCGTACGACGTTGTTGACCGGCTGCTGCGCGGTCAGCGACACACCGGCGGTCTGCGTGTGGAACCGCAGCCAGAGGGCCTTCTCGCTGGTCGCGCCGTAGACGTCGCGCAGCCAGCGGGCCCAGATCCGGCGGGCGGCCCGGAACTTCGCGATCTCCTCGAAGAAGTCGAGGTGCGAGTCGAAGAAGAAGCTCAGCCCGGGCGCGAAGACGTTCACGTCCAGCCCGCGCGAAAGGCCCAGCTCCACGTAGCCGAAACCGTCGGCCAGGGTGTACGCCAGCTCCTGCGCGGCGGTCGAGCCGGCCTCACGGATGTGGTAGCCGGAGACCGACAGCGGCTTGTAGCGTGGGATCTCGGCGGCGCAGTATTCCATCAGGTCGCCGATCAGGCGCAGGTGCGGCTCCGGGTCGAAGAGCCACTCCTTCTGCGCGATGTACTCCTTGAAGATGTCGGTCTGCAGTGTGCCGTCCAGCTTGGACAGGTCGGCGCCCTGCCGCTCGGCGGCGACCAGGTACATGCAGAACACCGGCACGGCCGGGCCGGAGATGGTCATCGAGGTGGTGACGTCGGCCAGGTCGATGCCGTCGAAGAGCGCCTGCATGTCGGTGGCGGTGTCGATGGCGACGCCGCAGTGACCGACCTCGCCGAGCGCCTGTGGGTCGTCCGAGTCGCGGCCCATCAGCGTCGGCATGTCGAACGCGACCGAGAGGCCGCCGCCGCCGGCGCCGAGGATCATCTTGTAACGCTCGTTGGTCTGCTGGGCGTTGCCGAAGCCGGCGAACTGCCGAATCGTCCAGGTCCGTCCGCGGTATCCGGTCGGATACAGACCCCGGGTGTACGGATATTCGCCCGGCCAGCCGATCCGTTCGAAGCCGGGATAGGTGGCGCCCTCCGGCGGCCCGTAGACCGGTTCCACCGGCATGCCGGAAAGCGTGGTGAAGTCGGCGTCCCGCTTGCGCGCGGCGTCGTAGCGGGCCTGCCAGCGCGCGCGTCCGGCGTCGATCTCGTCGGCGTCCATGAGCAGGGCTCCTCCTCGGTTCCTCGACAGCACGTCGAGTGTAAGGCCCTCACCTGAACGATCGCTAAGTCACGTCGTACCGACGGGTAACGTGCGCTGGGCCGACTCCGGAGCGGCGGCAGGCCGAGTGCGTGGATCGCCGACGTCCAACTCTCGCCCGGTTTCGGTGCGGCGGTGGCCGTTGCCACCGCCGCACCGGCACGAGGGGACCCCGGTGGCACGACGGACGTCCGTCATTCCCCGACGACGGGCACCTGCCGCCCACCGCCACCCGAGGTCACGAGACTGATCTCAGTAACGGGTCTTCACGAGGAACTGGTAACCAACCACCACGGTGCCGCTGTTGTTGTACATCGGCCAGCACTGCTGGGGCGACGTCCACGACGAGACGTACGTCGGCCGGGCCGCCTTGCACGCCGACATCGTCGGGTACATCGGGCTGTTGTAGTCCGCGAGAGCGGGCGACGCGGTGCCCAGCACGATGCCGCCGGCCAGGGCGGCAGCAGCAATGAGGGTGCGGCGGCGCGGACGACGCAGAATCTTCGGCATCTTTACTCCATTCCGGTGGACCCTCCACTGAGGATCTTGACGTCAGGAGCTTAGGGCACCCACCGGTGCGCGCTCAGGTCAGACCGTCGAAGCCGAGGGTGCACCCATCGCCACGTCGTCGACCCGGATGTTGATCTCGTCAACTCGCAGCCCGTACGCTTCGACCGCCTCGGTCACCCTCGCCCGGACCGCGTCGGTCACCTCCGGCACCGGACGGCCAGCGTCGATCACGATGACCAGGTTGATCACCGCCGCACCGTTGGTGACGTGCGCCGAGCAGCCGCGCCGGGCGTCGCCCACCTGGTCGAGCCCGATCTTGTCGAGCACCGTGTTGAAGAACCGGGCCACGTCGCCGCCCAGCTCGGCCACCCCGGGCACCGCTCGGGCGGCGGCCGCCGCGATCTTCTCCACCACCTCGTCGGAGACGTGCGTGCTCCCGCCCGCCACCGCGTCCGGGGTCACCGACAGCTCCTGGGTCGCGTCGTCAGCCATGCTCTCCCACCCACCCGTCGCACCGGCCCCGCGCCGGCGGCGTGGGGGCCGTGCGAGCGTACTAGGGCGACGTCCGCTGTGGACGCCCGGTCGGTGCGGCACGCCCCGTTCGCTATCTTGCCCAGATGACATCGATCCTTGCCGCCGGCCTCGTGGGCTCGGCGGTGGTCCTGCTGGTCGCGGTGTGGCTGATCCGGGTCTACAACAAGCTGGTCCGCATGCGCAACCAGGTCGATGCGTCCTGGTCCCAGATCGACGTGCAGCTCAAGCGACGGCACGACCTGGTCCCGAACCTTGTCGAGACCGTCAAGGGATACGCGTCGCACGAGCGCGGCACCCTGGACGCCGTGGTGGCGGCACGCGGGGTGGCGATCGCGCACAGTGGCGGCGACGCGGGGCGGGCCGACGCCGAGAACGCGCTGAGCCGGGCTCTGGGTCGTCTCGTCGCCCTCGCCGAGGCATATCCGCAGCTGCGGGCGAGCGAGAATTTCGCGGCGATGCAGAGCGAGGTGGCCACCACCGAGGACAAGATCGCCTACTCACGGCAGTTCCTGACGTACGCCGTCCAGCAGTACAACACGGCGATCGAGAGCTTCCCCACGAACCTGGTCGCCGGCATGCTCGGCTTCCATCGGCGTGAGTTGTTCACCGTGGCCGACTCCGACCGTGCAGTGATCGCGATCGGTTTCTAGGCCGTGCCCGACCTCCTCCTCGCCGGTGCCAGTCTCGGGCTCTGGCTCCTCGCGTACGCGGCTTGCCGGGTCGCCACCCGCCCACTGCCGCCTGCCGCCCTACCGGCCACCATGGATCTCGGCCCGGAGCCGCCCGCCGTGGCGGGCTTGCTGGTCGACGGCGGGTCGACTCACGCGGGCGCAGCGGGTTCGACGCTGCTCGACCTGGCCGCGGCCGGCTACTACGAGCTGCGACAGCCGGACGCCGACCCCTATGGGACCACCATCCATCTCGCCGGGGAGCATCCCGACGAGGGCGGCCTACGGCCGTACGAACGGCAGGTGCTGGCGCGGGTCCGCGAGCTCGCCGTCGACGGTGTGGTGCCGCTGACGGCGTTGACCTTCCGGGACGACAACGAGTCCAGGACCTGGAACAGCCGGCTGCGCGCCGCCGTGGTCGCCGATGCCCGCGCGGCCGGGCTGTCGCAACGCCGATTCGGGCCGACGATGATGACCGCGCTGTACCTCGGGGCACTCGCGGTCGGCGTGGTCTGCGGCCTCGTGGCTGTGCACCGCACCCACCTCCGCTGGACGTTCCTCGTCTCCCTCACCGTCGCCGCTGTGCTCGCGGGCCTGGTGCAGCGCATCGGCGAGCGCGCCACTCCGGCCGGGTCGAAAGCCACCGCCCGCTGGCTCGGGGTGCGGTCCTGGCTGCGAAACCACCAGCAGTTCGCCGAGCTGCCGCCGTCGGCGGTGGCGATCTGGGACCGCTACCTCGCGTACGGCGCCGCGCTGGGCGTGACCCGGCAGGCCAGCGACGTCCTCGACCTCAGCGCCGGTGTCCGGCGCAACCTCTGGTCGACCTACCACGGCGGTTGTCGCAGGATCCGGGTGCGCTATCCGCGAGGACGCCCCTGGTACGGCAGCGGCACCCCAGCCCTGTTCCTCCAGGCGCTGCTGGTCGTGCTGGCGGGAACGCTCGTGCTGATCGTGGCCGGCCACGCGGGCTGGTACGCGCTGCCGGGGTACGTGCTGCTCACCGGCGGCGCTTACCTGCTGATCCGCACGCTGGTGGACCGGACGCGGTCCGTGACCATCACCGGCCGGGTGCTCGCGCTCCACCTGCGGCGGGCGCAGGACAGCCCACGAGTCAGCCACCTCGTGATCGACGACGGGACCGCCGACGAGACCACCGCCTGGGCGCTGCCCCACGAGTGGGGCGACCGCTGGCGGCAGGGCGACGTCGTGACGATCACCGTTCGGCCGTGGAGCCGACGCGTCATCGCGGTCAGCGCGCACGCACCGGCAGACCCGGGCCCCCGGCCGTCGGCCGGACCCGACAGCGAACTGACCGGCCCGTTGGTCACCGACGTCTTCGGGGAGGTACGTCATGTGCGGGCCGGGCCGCTTCCGGTGTCCGTCGAGGACGTCGCGCGGTTCGTCGGTCAACCGGTACGCGTGGAACGCCGCCCGCAGCGCGTCGACTTCCGCTCCGAGCTCGACGACACCACTGTGCTGCGGGCCGCGTGGGCGGATGGTACGGCGGGACGGATCGCGTGGCGGGCCAACGCGCGCGGTGTCGCCACCCCGCTGCCGGGCATCGGCGACGAGGCGTACGCCAGCGGCAACCGGGTGGTGATGCGCGTCGGCGACACCACGCTGGTCCTCACCGCGCTCGGCGGCGGGCGGGTGGGCGCCCCGCACCTTCCGTGGCTGCTCAGCAGGTGTGAACGGGACGCCCTCACACGCACCTGACTGCCAGCACCTCGCCGGACGTCGCCGGGACGCGACCCGCCGGGTCGTTTCGGCTCAGCAGACCGCGCGAGACGGCGACCAACGAGCGGGCGGGTCAGCGGGCGAGCTGGGCGAGCAGGGTGTCCGCCGCCGCGTACGGATCGAGGCCGCCCTCGGCCACCTTCGCGGCGAGCGTGGCCAGCTCCGTACCGTCGCGTAGGGAGCCGATCCGGGCCCGGAGGATGCCGAGCGCGATGGCCTCGACCTCGGCGGCGGCCCGCGCCTCCTGGCGGCGGCGCAGCTCGCCGTGCTCGACCAGCCAGCCCCGGTGCTTGTCGATGGCGGCGGCGATGTCGTCGATGCCCTCGCCCCGCGAAGCGACCGCGCGGACCACCTGCGGCCGCCACTGCCCGGGGCCGCGCTCACCGAGCGCGATCATGCCCTGGATGTCGCGGACGGTCGCGTCGACGCCGTCGCGGTCGGCCTTGTTGACCACGAAGACGTCGGCGATCTCCAGGATGCCGGCCTTGACCGCCTGGATCGCATCGCCCATCCCGGGTGCGAGCAGCACCAGCGTGGTGTCGGCCAGCGACGCCACCTCGACCTCGGCCTGCCCGACGCCGACGGTCTCCACCAGCACCACGTCGCAGCCGGCGCCCTCCAGCACCCGGACCGCCTGCGGCGTCGCTGCGGACAACCCGCCGAGATGCCCCCGGCTGGACATGGACCGGATGTAGACGCCCGGGTCGGTGGCGTGGTCCTGCATCCGCACCCGGTCGCCGAGGATCGCGCCGCCGGTGAACGGGCTGGACGGGTCCACCGCCAGCACGCCGACCCGGTGCCCGCGTGCGCGCAGTGAGCGGACCAGCTCGTTCGTGGTGGTCGACTTGCCCACCCCGGGTGAGCCGGTCAACCCGACCACCTGGGCCTGCCCGGCGTACGGCGCCAGCGCCGCGGCGACCGCCGGCAGCAGCGGGTCGCCGTTCTCCACCAATGTGATCAACCGGGCCACCGCGCGGGGGTCGCCCGCGCGGGCCCGCTCGACCAGCTGCGGTACGTCCCGACTGCGGCGCACCGACGTGCTGCCAGCTGCCGGGACCTGCTCGGCCGCCTCGCTCACAGTGCCGTCTTCGTTCGCGACTGCGGTGCTCGCAGAACCGGCTCGCTCCTCGCGCTCACCGGTCCGCCGCTGCGCTTCCCGGCACGTGGATGATCAGCGCGTCGCCCTGGCCACCGCCGCCGCAGAGGGCCGCCGCGCCGGTGCCGCCACCGCGTCGCTTCAGCTCCAGGGCGAGGGTGAGGACGAGACGCGCGCCGGACATGCCGATCGGGTGCCCCAGCGCGATCGCGCCGCCGTTGACGTTGACCTTGTCCGGGCTGATCCCGAGGTCCCGGGTGGACTGCACGCCGACCTGGGCGAACGCCTCGTTGATCTCGATGAGGTCCAGGTCCGCGACGCTCAGGCCGCCCTTCTTCAGGGCGTGGTTGATCGCGTTGGACGGCTGCGAGTGCAGGGAGTTGTCCGGGCCCGCCACGTTGCCGTGCGCGCCGATCTCGGCCAGCCAGGTCAGCCCCAGCTCGATGGCCTTGGCCTTGCTCATCACGAGCACGGCGGCGGCGCCGTCGGAGATCGGCGACGAGCTGCCGGCGGTGATGGTGCCGTCCTTGGCGAAGGCGGGGCGCAGCTTGGCCAACGATTCGACTGTGGTGTTCGGGCGGATGCCCTCGTCCTCGCTGATGACCAGCGGGTCGCCCTTGCGCTGCGGGATCACCACCGGGGCGATCTCGTCGGCGAAGTGGCCGTTCTTCTGCGCGGCGGCGGCCCGCTGGTGGCTGGCGGCGGCGAAGGCGTCCTGCTCTTCGCGGGTGATGCCGTGCCTGGTGCCGAGGCGCTCGGTCGACTCACCCATCGAGCAGCAGTCCCAGGCGTCGCTGAGCCCGTCGTGTGCCATGTGGTCCTTGACCACCACGTCGCCGTACTTGTAGCCGGTGCGCTGGCCCATCAGCAGGTGCGGGGCATTGGTCATCGACTCCATGCCGCCGGCCACCACGATGTCGAACTCGCCGGCACGGATCAGCTGGTCGGCCAGGGCGATCGCGTCCAGGCCGGAGAGGCAGACCTTGTTGATGGTCAGCGCCGGCACCGACATCGGCACGCCAGCCTCGACCGCCGCCTGCCGCGCCGGGATCTGACCGGCGCCGGCCTGGAGCACCTGCCCCATGATCACGTACTGGACCTGGTCCGGGCTGACGCCGGCCCGCTCCAGCGCCGCCTTGATGGCGATCCCGCCGAGCTTCGTGGCCGGAAGGTCCTTGAGGTTGCCCAGCAGCCGCCCCATCGGGGTCCGCGCGCCGCTGATGATCACCGAAGCCATGCCTGCCTCCGAAGGGGGTGCCGAGCTGTTCGAGGGGGGTGCCGAGCTGTACGCCTTAACGCTTGTTCGGCCAGACTAACGCCATGACTGAGAACTCCCCCGCCGAGCCCGGTGAGGACTACGTCACGGACATC
Organism: Micromonospora sp. M61; assembly: GCF_018070245.1. Classification (NCBI taxonomy): domain Bacteria; kingdom Bacillati; phylum Actinomycetota; class Actinomycetes; order Micromonosporales; family Micromonosporaceae; genus Micromonospora; species Micromonospora sp. M61. The sequence continues at coordinate 168,471 of NZ_JAGPYA010000007.1, forward strand.
GGGCTTCGCAAGATTGACCACGTCGGGATCGCGGTCGCCGACCTGGACGCCGCGATCGACTTCTACCAGCGGACGTTCGGGATGCGCTGCGTACACGTCGAGACCAACGCCGAGCAGGGCGTGCGGGAAGCGATGCTGTCCGTCGGCCCGACCACCGAGGGCGGCTGCGTGCAGTTGCTCGCCCCGCTGACGCCGGAGTCGACGATCGCCAAGTTCCTGGACCGCAACGGGCCGGGCGTGCAGCAGGTCGCGTACACCGTGGCTGACATCGACAAGGCCTGCGCGGCACTGCGCGAGCGGGGAATGCGGCTGCTCTTCGAGACCCCGAGACGCGGCACCGCGAACAGCCGCATCAACTTCGTACACCCGAAGGACGCCGGCGGCGTCCTGGTGGAACTGGTGGAACCCGCCCCCAC